>NZ_QBTW01000021.1:0-58453 GCF_003057865.1 Muricauda brasiliensis
CGCCGGGTCGAAGAAAGGGCCAGCCTCGACAACGGCCACCTTTAGGCCCGCCTCCGACAGCACCTTCGCCGACATGCCGCCACCGGCCCCGGAGCCCACGATGATCGCATCGTACACCGTAGAATTCTCTATTATCTGCATCTGTTAGTTTGGTTTAATTATAAATGAGTAAAATATGATTCAATCTAAAGGGAATCATTATCAATGCTTGCACAGAACGTATGTTCCATGCTCTTGATTCCCATGAGTATCTTATATATTAAAATTGAGGCCCACCATCCATAAAGGATATGATGGGCCTCATAGTTTAATACTAATGTATTAATAACCGTTGTTGTCGGTACCCAAACTTGGGTTACGCTGAAGTTCCGGCCCTGGCAAAGGCAATAACATATGCTTTTCTTCAATCTGTTTACCTCTTTCTGTGGTATGCCCAACTGCATTCACAAAGGATATGGAACCAGGTGTATCCGCTACTGGGAACTGTCCTGTACGAACAATATCGAACCAAGTTTTGAATTCAAAAACTAATTCCCTGTGTCTTTCTTTCCAAACTTCCTGTACAAAGGCCTCTGTTCCCAAACCGGATAAATCCGCTTGAACTGTGGCAATGTCGGATTCCCAATAAGCTCTGGCACGCACTTGGGCCAAATAGTTAATGGCATCTGGGGTGACTCCGCTAGATCTTGCAATGGCTTCGGCCGCAATCAGCAATACATCAGCATAACCGTAAACTGCAAAATCCTTTCCTGAGTTTGCTGTTTCAAAAATGGCGGTATCATCATGCCAGACGTAAGGTGCTGTTGCAAAGGTTTGTCCTGAATCTTGAAAGGTGGAATGAAAATATTGCTTTTCCTGAATTCTTAGGTCAGTTGCCGGGTCATATAAATCCATAAATCCATCTGAAGGCAGATACCCTCCGTTAGTAATATCATAAAGTACTTCTGAAGCAAGTGCTACAGGGTAAGAGTACCTTGGATAAACGGAAGTTCCTATCTCTGGGTCATATTCTTTGATATAAATATGTTCTACGGCAGATGCATCTGACTTTCTAATCTTGTTGTAGGCGGAATTTTCCAAATCCACAACTCCCGGAGACAGCTCATCATGCTGCACCAAATCATAAGAACCGTAAGTTCCATTGATTATGTCCTGTGCCAAGCTGGCTGCATCACTGTATCGGTCCGCATTCAATGGGTTTCCACTCATGGTCAGGTAAACATCGGCCAATAGTGTCGCAACTGCTCCTGCAGTTACGCGCTTACCGTTGTCCACCATACTTACTGTTGGCAGTCCACCATTTAGAGCATCGGTTAAATCTTGCTCTATCAGCGTATAGATATCGGCCACAGGGCTTCTCTCCAAATACAGATTTTCCAAAGATTCGTATGGCTCCGTGGTCAATGGTACGGGACCGAACCATCTTACCAAGAAATAGTAGGCAAAGGCTCTAAAGAATTTGGCTTCGGCCATTAGTTGTGACCTTTCTGAATCGCTCAACCCAGGTGTTTCAGGAATATACTTGATGGCGTTATTTGCCCTGGAGATTCCCAGATAAAGTTCCCTCCATCTATCTTGAAGGTAACCTCCAATATTATCCCCGTTAAGGGTAAGCTCTTGAGAATTGCTCACATGGAGTTCCTGACCTGCATATTCGTTAACGAAATACCCGGACATGTATCCTCCCAGCATCATTGGGGTTCCACTATACACTCCACCATCCGTCATGTTGGGAGCACCGGTCCTGTACAGTGAATTTACCGCACTGTAGGCCTGGTCTGGTTCTGAGAAGAACTGATTGGAATCCAGTTCGCTCAAGGGTTTCTCTTCCAGAAAGTCTGAACAGGAACCCAATACAATTATTCCGATTAGAAAAACTATATATTTAATTTTCATGATATCTTTTTTATGTATTAAAATTTGAGGCTACATCCAATGGTAAATGTTCTTGGCTTGGGATACTGGAAGAAGAAAATATTCTGTCCCCATTGGTTCCCGCCCCATGAAGTAGCTTCTGGGTCGTACCCTTGAAAGTCTTTGGAATGAATCACGAAAGCATTTTCCAAACTGGCATATACCCTAAGACGGTTCAAGCCCATGATATCCAAAAACTGCTGATTGAAGTTATAACCCAAAGAGAATAGGTTTCCTCTGATGTAGGAACCATCAACCACCCATCTGCTATCTACCTGACTGTTTTGCCCTGCATACGCTTGGTTCCTGATTTCCTGAACTTGGGTGTTCTGGTTGCTCTCGGTCCAACCATCATAAAGAATGGTAGCAAGTCCGTTGGCAATACCTGAACGGTCTTCGGTAGAGTGATAGAACTGCTGCATGATCTCTACACCTGCAACAAATTGTATATCGGCGGTGAAATCGAAATTCTTATATCTGAAGGTGTTGATAAAACTACCTGTAATATCCGGCAAACCTTTTCCAAGGATTTTCTTTTCTGCAGATCGTTTGGCCTCACCAGGAACAGCGCCAACTTCGGCAGCCTCAGCGGCTTCGTCGGTTCCCCAGGTTCCCAAACGCTCGTAACCCCAGAAAGAACTTAAGGACTCTCCCACTCTAAGTATAGTTTGACTTCCTGAAACCCAAAATGGTCCTGGTTCTATATCCTCATCATTTTCGCCCAAGCTTTCAATCCTGTTCTTGTTGTAGTTCATGTTGAAAGATGTCTCCCAACCGAAATCGGCTTTGCGGATAATTTCTGCGGTGACCATGGCCTCGATACCTTTGTTGGAAACCGAACCGATATTATCCCTTACCGATGTAAATCCTGTTGTATAAGGAACTGGTCTGTCCAATAGAAGGTCTTTGGTCAACTTATCGTAATAATCAAACTCCACACGAAGTCTGTAGTCAAAGGCAGCAAGATCTAAACCTATATCAAACTGGCTGGTTTTCTCCCATTCCAAACCTGGGTTGGATAAACGATTTACGGAACTGGAACTTACCCTTGTACCGTTCAATAAAACTGTTCCTGAAGAAACTGTTGCCAATGAACTATAAGGTGCAATTTCCGTATTACCCGTGATACCGTAGCTACCACGTAGCTTAAGCCTGTTGATTGCGGTCACATCCTGCATAAAACCCTCTTCACTGATGTTCCAACCTGCACCGATTGAAGGGAAGAAACCGTATTTATTGTCTTCACCAAATCTTGAAGAACCATCGACCCTTCCTGTCAAAGTCAACAGATATTTATCTTTAAATGTATAACCGGCACGTAAGAAGTAAGAGTTCAACGCCCATTCGTTTGTTTCGGATTCCGGTGCACTTGGGTTACTGGCGGAACCAATGTTGTTATAACGGAAAAAGTCGTCGCTAAATCCTCTGGCAAAAATGTTAGAGGACTCATATACACGCTCTTGCCAGCTAATACCCAACATGGTGTTGATTCTGTGATCACCGAACTCCTTGTTGTACGTTAGGTAGTTCTCTTGTTGCCAGTATGTGCTTTTTTCGTTAAAAATACGGGCAAAACCATTGGGAGCGGAAATGTTTACCAAGTCACGTGGCGAATATTCCTTTTTGTTTCTGATATTTTTATCAAAACCAAATTGTGTTCTGAACTCCAAACCTGGCATAATAGTGAAATTCGCGTAGAAGTTTCCGAAAAGCTGGTTTCTCTCCCAGAATCTTTCCTGTGTTTCCAATACGTGAACCGGGTTGGACATGGACTCCAAGTTGTAGGCATCGCTGATCATTTGGCTATTGCTCCATGTTCCATCAGGGAATTTTACAGGGAAAATTGGAGGCATTTCAATCATGGTCCTTCTTGGCGTTTGACCTCCACCGCCTTCTTCGAACTCGGTATCCTTTACGTCGTTTACAAGAAGGTTCACTCCTAATTTCAACCAATCTTTTGGGGTGACATCATAAGCTATTTTACCGCTTATCCTATCCAACTCGTTGTTCAACATTATACCTTCTATGTGGGAATAATTCAAGAACACCCCTATAGATGATTTTTCGCTTCCTTGTTGAATAGATAATTGGTGATTGTTAGAGTAAGCTGTTCTAGTGGCTTCATCTTGCCAATCGGTATCGTACAACGGATTACCTTGTGCATCAAAAAGATTGGGATCGTTTGTGGTAAAAACCGGGGCAGGATCGCCAGGACGATATTTTGGAGTGTTCTCCATACCTGTACGAACTACTTCCAACCATTCCTCTGCATTCAGCAAATCCATTTTCTTACGAATGCTTCCCACGCTCAAGAAACCATCATAACCGATAGATATTTTTTCATCTTTTGAACCTCTTTTGGTCGTGATCAAAACAACACCATTGGCACCTCTAGCTCCATAAATAGCTGCAGAAGATGCATCTTTCAACACCTCCATACGCTCAATATCGTTCGGGTTGATGAACTGTATATCGTCCATTACCACGCCATCCACCACATACAATGGATCTGTAGAAGAATTAATGGTTCCCACACCACGAATCACAATTCTTGGCGAACCTGTTGGCGAACCTGAATTCAAGAATACGTTTACACCAGCCACCTTACCTCTCATACCTTGCAAGGCGTTGCTTACCGGCGCTTTTAAAAGTGTTTCGCTGTCCACTGCCCCAACAGCACCAGTAAGGTCAGATTTTTTTTGGGTACCATAACCCACGACAACCACCTCATCAAGAGCAGCAACATTTTCTTTAAGGGTTACATCAATGGTCTGTTCTCCAGTAACCTCGATTTCCTGGGTCACAAAACCTATATAGCTAAACATAAGCGCATCACCGGCATCTGCCATAATACTGTAGTTCCCGTCAAAGTCGGTGGTAGTACCTTTGGAAGTACCTTTTACCAGTATCGACACCCCAGGAATCGGAGTACCGGCATCGTCCGTAACCTTTCCGTTTACAGTAAACTGTACATTGGTTCTAATGAGCTCGTTGATTTTGTCCGGGCTCAATGCGGTCGGCACTTTATCTACATTATGCTTGCTCAGGAGACTTTCAATTTTATCCTTTATCTCCGGATTGTTCTTTGGAAAAAGAATAATCTGGTTCCTAACAAAACTGAAGGCTATATCGGACTCGGAGAAGAGTTCGTTCAATACGGCGTCCAATGTTTTATTTTCAACTTTAAGCGATTTTTTGGAATAGACATCCACAATGCTGTTGTTGTAGAAAAAACTATAATCGCTCTTACGTTCGATTTCGTTCAATATCCGCTTCAATCTTACATTGTTCGCCTCCAACGAAATGCTTTGGGCATTTGCTTCCGAAGCAAATAACTTGGCCAAAGTAAGCGCCACTAAGATCAAATAGATTTTCATTATCCTGATAATTGGGACCTTTGGTAAAAAAAGTTCCTTTTTTTCCATAATTTTGATGAGTTTACGATGTTTAATTACATTTTTATGTGGTTAAATAGTTTCTGAGAGGAGGGTGCGGGAACACCCTCCTCTCTCTTTTTAAATCATTGCTTCATAAATAGTGTTATTTGGTTATTGTGCATTTTATAGAGTATAGGTGACGACACCTCAAAAAGATCCAGAATCTGTTCAATACCAAGATTATCGAACTCCCCGGTATATTTATAGTCCATTATCCCAGGGGATTCTACCGATATATCAACCTTGTATTTTCTTTTTAAATCGCTTATGACCTGCCTTATGGGCGTTTCATCATAAATAAATTTACCTTCTCGCCAAGCAGTAAATTTTTTGGTCTGTACGTTGTCAACAATAAGCTTATCGGCATCCTTGACATAAGTAGCCCTTTGTGATGGGGCCAACACCACGGTCTTTTGATTTTGTTCTTCCACTACTTTTACCTTTCCAGACACCAAAGTAGTTTCCACATTTTGGTCTTCCGGATAGGATTTCACATTAAAAACCGTTCCCAGCACCTGAATATTCATGCCATTTCCGGTAGCCACCTTAAAGGGTTTTTCCGGATTATGGGCCACATCAAAAAACGCCTCTCCTTGAAGACTGACATCTCTTGATTCTTCGGAAAATTTTTCGGGATAAGAAAAGGTGGTGTTCGCATTCAATGTAACCTTTGTACCATCTGACAAGGTTATGGTTTTGTTCTCCCCTATAGAGGTAGAAGCCAAAATTATTTGTGAACTTCTTTCTTCCAATTGTTTATTTGGCGAAATCAACGTATATGCCAAGGCAGCCATTAGCAAAACGCAAGCTGCATATCCTACATATTTATACCAATCGGCAAATTTTCTTTTGGGCCCCAATACGTTCTTACGCTCACCTTCTTTTAGCAGTTTGGCGACATGCCTTGCTTTGAGAACATGATAACGTTGTTGTTGCTTAGGGTTCTTGAGCAACCACTTTACAACTTCAGCCTTTTTATCATCTGGCAGTCGACCTTCTACCAATGCATTGATATCCTTGTTGTTCATCTTAAAATAGGAACAGTATTCAATAGCATGACGTAAAAAATAGGGTCACCCCCTAGTCGGAAAGTAAATTTTATAAAAACAAAGAAGGCAGGTACTCGCTCAGGGCCACTCGAAGTTGCCTTAAGGCCCTGCTCATATGGTTTTCCACGGTTTTAGGAGATATTTCCATTTCCTCTGATATTTCTTTATGGCACAATCCCTCCATCCTACTCTTTTTGAAAACTTTCTTACATTTTTCAGGGAGTTGCTCTATGGCCTTATCCACCAGAGATTGAAGCTCGTTTGCTAAAATCGAAGAAGCCATATCATCTGCCAACGCACCATGGTTCAACCAAAACTCTTGCTGTTCAACAGACATTTCTTTGGTGAGCTTATTTTTTTTGGCGCGAAGATAATCCAAACAGGCATTTCGGGTCATACTGTAAATGTAACCTGTAAAATTGGTGGTAATCTGTAATGTATCCCACTTTTCCCATAATTTGACAAAGACATCATGGATGATTTCTTCGGCATCTTCTTGAGAAGGAATATAACTGTTTACAATAACAACAAGTTTAGGCCTGTAGAACTCATATATTATGCTAAAATCATCCTCCACGGTATTCTCCGATAGGAGGTCGATTTTGAGGTTATGCAAATATTCTGGCTTCATTTTTGGTAAATGCAAACATTTTACACCTGCAATTTACAAATTTCGGATTAACGACAAATTTTAATCTCTTTATTTACTTGCGTAGCCCAAATTGAAGCAACAGTGTAGTTATAACATTATCAGATAGGTTACAGCCCATCTTTTATCTCATAAAAGTAATTCACCCAACAAAGTGAGTTTAGTTGACCAAGGTATACTTAAAACCTGCTCCATACTTGCCGTATGATCTTTGTTTTTAATCCTATGGAGTTAAGGTGTATGTAAAATCTATCCTTGTTTGCACTACTGAACCGTTCACCTCGGTTATATTGTATATTTCCGAGAATGTAAATGCCGTTAAATCTTCATTAAACTCCAAATTAGTGGTTTGCATGGAGCATGAAGATACCAAGCTAAGGTTTTGTGAAGTCAATTCCCATGTACCTGTAGAAGGAACCACATAGTCACAATCTTCCCCATATTTTCCTATTTCATAGGCAAAAGTCCTATCGGAATCAAAAGTATAGGCAGCGTCCCTAGCACACTCTTCGTATTGTTCAAAAAGGTCTGTTGATGCATTGTCCGTGTCATCATCGGTCAAATCCACTTCCTTGGCAGCTTCAATGCCGGAAAGAATCCATTCCCCGACCAATATTTCTTCGGTCGTGGTTAGATCACCAGTAAAATCCGGTGCACATTCGGGCCCTTCATCCGAACTACATGACATAAGGATTGCCGAAATACTCATTAGGGAAAAAGCATTAAAAAACATTCGTTTCATCTTCAATTAAATTTTATTGTTCGCTATTAGGATGGACAAGAATACAAATGGTTGTTTGTGGAAGTAAAAAAACATGCAAAACCCCTATAAAAATAAAGCATCTATTTTCTCGTTTTAAAACCTACAGCTCCAAGGAAAAAAGCTATGGCACGTTTGTTGTAACCCATACTTTACCAAAATCTTACAATCATGAAAAACTTCAACTTTATTCTGCTTTCCTTTGTTTTCTTAAGTATGGCTTCCTGTGCAAGTTCTGGATTTGTGAATTTGAACTACCCTCAAGAACCCGAACTTATTTTGCCACAAGAAATCGAAAGTGTAGCCGTCGTCAACCGTTCACTGACCAAAGAAGAGGACAAGAAAAACAGAACTTTGGAATCCATAGCCACGGGCGAAATAGCAGGATCGGACAAACTTGCCTCAGATGAAGCCGTCAAAGGTATTTTTGATGGTCTACGGAACAGTAATCACTTAAAAGCTGTGATACCTCCAAAAGTTAGGATATACGGTACCGGCACCAGAAAAACTCCAGAGATATTGGGTTGGGACGAAGTAAACGAAATTTGTGAATCGGCCAACGCAGACGTTCTGCTCGTTCTGGAAAACTTTGATTCCAATTCTGATTTTGTAATTGCCAATGCGGTCAATCAAGTTACCTCTGTTATGGAAACCGGACGTACCGATACACGATTCCCCCGTCGATCTCGTGTAAATATCAGAAGCTTTTGGAGACTCTACGATCCACATTCAAAAACCATTATGGATCAGTACCAACAGACCTATTTTATGGATTTTGACCTGTTAAGTGGCGCTGCACCCCTATCTGCACTACCCGAAACGGCCTATGCTGCCGGTATGGATTATACCAGCCGTTTCTTTACCAGCTATTACCGTGTAAGACGGGATATGTACAAAAAAGGAAAAGGTAGGGACAAAAACCTATTTGCCGCTGGCTGGAGAAGCAGTGAAGTGGCCAACTGGGACGAAGCCATTAGAATATGGACCGATGTTGCCAACAATAGGGGAAAGTCTGCAGGAAGGGCAGCCCATAACCTGGCAGTTGCCTACGAGGTCAAAGGGAAAACGGACATGGCACTAGAGTGGGCACAACGTGGCTACCAAGAGTTCGGGGATAAAATGGCCCGCGACTACGCCAAGGTGTTGCTCCGTCGCAAAAGCTTGGAGTATTAAAAAGTTGAAAACTTTAAATTAGGCTAACTTAACCGCCATTTTGCACTTGCCTTATAGGCCATTATATTGCACGGAAAAGATGAAAGTTTGGAGAAACTTCTTCAACAGCTAAATTGATTAAAAAAATGTTTTTAAAGCTCTCTTATCTTAATATTTCGGAACCAAGTTTCAAAATACCAATATTGCAAAGCGATTTTACCTTCTGTGGTCTTGCCGAACTCGGGGTATTTGGAAAAATGAGTACCGGCAATCTCTTCCTTCCATTCGGGTGAGCTAAAATCTTTCTCTGCCGTGAGGACCCCATTGAGGTAGAACTCTATTTTACCATTCTCCTGTTTTATCCTGGTCTTGTTCCACCCTCCTTGTTCAACCTCTACTTTGTTTTGTTGGGGCAGGAATACATAAAGGGAGCCGGGACGCTTCTCGGGTATATCATAATCCATATGGTCCGCACCTAAAATCTGATACTCCGGTCCGCTTTGCCAAGCCGTAGGTACATCCGGTAACTCCTGAACGTTGATAAAAATACCACTGTTACCATTTCCTGCTATCTTCCACTCCAAAGTAAGCTCATAATTTTCGTAAGCATCGTTAGTGACCAAATCTCCTGCTGTCAAAGATTCATCATTTGCGTTGCTATGCAATTCCCCATCCACTACCTCCCAAACAGAAGTGGCATACGGATCGTTGTACAAATGCCACCCACTCAAGGTCTCCCCATCAAAAAGTAGCTTCCAGCCTTCTTCCTTTTCCACTTGCAGCAATTGGTTGTGTGTAGCATTTTCCACCGCGGATTTTTTGGTGCGCCAAGTATCGGCGTCTTCCTTTTTATTTTCGTTTTTGCAAGATGATAATATTAAAATCAAAAGAAGACAACTTGTAAGTTTTGTGTACATGTAAGGTTTAGTTTGTTTAGTTATGTAGCAGCTAAAGATAGAAAAAGTATCCGACCCGAAACGAAACCACTTTTTATTACGCTATCAATTTCCATGTGACCTAGGTCACTTTGTGGTTTAGTCGGTTTTTATAAATTGCGTACGCTAAATGTAGATTTTATGAAAGGAAACTTTGTCAATTTGATCAATAGTGACCAATTGACGCTCATCGATTTTTCCGCAGAATGGTGTGGCCCCTGTAAAATGTTGGCACCTATTTTAAAACAAGTGAAGGATGAAATGGGCGATTCGTTGAAAATTGTGAAAATAGATGTGGACAAGAACCAAAGTCTCGCAAACACGTATCAGGTAAAAGGCGTGCCAACAATGATTTTTTTCAAGAACGGAAAACAACTCTGGAGAAAATCCGGTGTTTTGCAAAAAGGGGAAATCGTTCAATTGGCCAAATCATTTTTATAGCCTATTCAAATAGGTGAATGACCAAGAAAGGAACTGTGGAATTAAGGGTTACTTTTTTAATTACCGGTTCCCTGGTCAGCCTCTCAAAAAATGAGTGATCTTGATTGATCATAGCTACCATGCCAATATTACCGTCTTCTTGAATTAATCTTTGAATGGTATTATTGACCGAAACATCTTTCTCCACTTCCACAAATTCAAAATCGATGGATCGCAAGCGTTTTTCCAATGCGCTTTTGAAAGCTTTCTGTTCCGGAGTAAAGGATGTTTCATTACCCACATGAGCTATCCAAAGTTTCGCATTGAAACTTTTTACTAGGTTCAACAGTGGTTTTAGCTCGTAATTTTCAAAAAGATGCTCATAACCTGTAGCGAGCAAAATGGAATCCAACTTTCCATTCGGTCGGTAATCTTCCGGGACCGCTATGACCGGGCAAAAGTCCATTTCCTTGATAATAGTATAGGTATTGCTCCCCATAAAAACTTCCTTTAGTCCTGATGCACCTTTGGTTCCCATGATGATATAGTCGATTTCCTCCTGATATACCGTTTTTCCAATAGCATTGACCAAAGTATCCATTATGGATTTGGATGTAAAAGTATGTTTTGGATTCTTATCAACCTTTTTGATTCTTTCCAACTCTCGTTCAAGATCACGTTCCGATTGTTCTTTCATCAAATTGTACAATCGCGTATCATTGGCACCGGCCATTTTAGTAGAAAGACCAGAGGCTCCCACTTGATAAGAGTTTAGCAGAAAAAAGTCACAAGGAACATGCTTGAATAATTCCAAGGCGTATATCGCAGCATTCCAAGCATTTTCAGAAAAGTCCGTAGGCAATATAATTCGTTTCTTCCTCACTTGCCTATCGTTTTATATTTTGCATTACCATGAACGGTATTTTAATCTTGAGCCCCAACAGGTCCACCGTGGAACGGTATAGCATATCCTCAAAGAAAGAATGGCGGGAATTTATCATCACCAGCATTCCTGCTTCCCTCTTTTCAATTTCTTCCAAGATCACTTCAACCTTGTTTTTAACAGGTGTAGTCTCAAAATGCAAATAGGCCCTGGTCAAAGTTCCCTCTAAAAACAATCTATTATCCTCTTGGCGAAGGCTCAGTTCATCAAAATCCGTTATGTACAAACAATGCACCTTGGATTTAAATTTGCCTGCCAAATCGCCCAAAAGTTTGAGCTCACGACGTTTATAGGGCAACAAATAATCGGTTGGAAAGAGAATGGCATTGGGCTGTCTGTATTCAAAATCTTCGGGTATTGCCAATACCGGGCATTTCACATACTTAAATACCTCGATGGTATAGCTGCCAAATGTAGTATTGTGATTACTGGTCTCTCCCTTAGTTCCCATGATCACCAAATCAATGTTCATTTCATCAACAAAATCGTTGACCGCATCCATAAGTGGATCAAAACTGGCCACTGTTTCAAAATTGTGAAGTGGATTTGATGGTTCACCAATTATAGAGTTGATCATTTGGTCCAGTTTTTTCTGGGTTTGGGCCTTTCGTTCTTCTTTCAATTCATCAACTTTTTCCTTTGCCACCGTTTTATATGCTCCATATACCTCTTCCCCGTACGCATGCATCACAAAAAAGCAGGCTCGTTCACATTTAAACAGCTCTTGGGCATATTGCAATGCATGTAGGGCATTCTTTGAAAAATCTGTAGGAACCAGTATAGTTTTCATGGATATTTCTCTTTTATCAAAGATAAATCGAAGAAATATGGCAAAAAATGACATCGGTCAATCGATGATTGTCGTTAAATTTTAACAAACCTCAAATTAAATTTTTCATTTTATAAGGAGTAATATGTCGTTAACCCCTATTATATGGCTGTTGAGAGGATTACTATGTTAAAATAACATTGATGACTTTCATTGAATATTAGAGTAGGTTTATCTTTGATACCCGCATGTTTTTATATAAAAACAGCGTAACTGCCACCAAACCAAAATGAAAGTAAAATACATAGTCTACAGCTTATTAGTTGTTGGAGTAGGTGTTCTTATTGCCTATAGAATAAAGTCCAACGCCGAAATCGGGAAATCCGGAAACTCCGGACCAAACATTTCTACGGTTTCCGGAACCATATTGAAGCCTTCAAAATTCGAGGACAACATTTCCATCTCCGGTACTTTGGAAGCCAATGAACAGATAGATATTAGGAGCGAGGTTTCCGGAATCGTGGAAAGTATCAATTTTAAAGAAGGTTCCCAGGTGTCGGAGGGACAGATTCTCTTCAAGGTAAACGACATCGAACTACAGGCCCAGTTATCCAAGGCACTTACCGCAAAAAAACTGGCCTCTGAAAACGAAAGACGGGCAAAACTTTTATTGGAAAAACAGGCCATTAGCCAAGAGGAATATGACATTGCCAGCGCCGATTATCAATCAGCCAATGCAGAGTCCGAACTTATATCCGCTCAATTGTCCAAAACCAATGTTAGGGCGCCATTTTCTGGCACCATCGGGTTGCGGTCAATTTCAAAAGGAACCTATGTGACCCCTACCACCGTAGTGGCAAAATTGGTGAATACCGATAATTTAAAAATCACCTTTTCCGTTCCTGAAAAATACGCCTCCCAAATTCAGGTGGGCACGGAAATGACATTTACTACATCGGATTCAAAGGAGAATCATAAAGCAACGATTTACGCCATAGACCCAGAAGTAGATATTGCCACGAGAACGCTAAGGGTAAGGGCAATTACAGGCAACAAGGACCACAGTTTATATCCCGGGGCCTACACCAATGTAAACCTGCCGCTGGAAACTGCAGAGGATGCAATTCTTGTACCAACCGAATCTTTGATCCCTGTACAGAACGGAAAAAGAATATATATAGTTGAAAATGGCAAGGCCAAAGAAATAGACGTGGAAATAGGTTCAAGAACGGGATCGTCTGTACGGGTGATTTCCGGACTAAAACCGGGAGATACTATCATCACCTATGGGGTTATGGCGCTTCAAAATGGAATGCCCATAAGAGTAAACTTAGAATAAATCGTAAACGCTGAGCTATGAATTTATCAACCTTAAGCATAAAAAGGCCTGTACTTGCGATAGTTATGAACATAGCCATTGTACTCTTCGGAGCCATTGGCTATACCTTTTTAGGTATCAGGGAGTACCCCTCCATCGACCCGGCAATAGTTTCGGTCAGGACCAATTATTCCGGTGCGAACGCAGACATTATAGAATCACAGATAACGGAACCTTTGGAAAAGGCCATCAACTCCATTGATGGAATACGAAATATCACCTCTTCAAGTGTACAGGGTTCCAGTTCCATTAGTATAGAGTTCAATCTTGATAAAAATTTAGAGGAAGCGGCCAACGACGTTCGCGATAAAGTCTCGCAAGCGGTCAGAAGCCTACCCGATGACCTTGATGCCCCACCGGTAGTATCAAAAGCAGATTCCAATGCCGAAAGGATTCTCTCCATGACTATCCAGAGTGATAACAAGAACATATTAGAACTGTCCGATTTTGCCGAGAATGTTATTGCGCAGCGACTGGAGACCATTCCAGGAGTGAGCAGTATTCAAATCTGGGGTCAACGAAGGTACGCCATGCGATTATGGATAGACCCCGTAAAACTTGCTGCTTATGGGCTAACCGTGGCCGATGTACGAGCCGCGCTTCTGGCCCAAAACGTAGAACTTCCATCAGGTAAATTGACAGGTGACAATACAGAATTGACCGTAAAAACCATTGGGAATCTAAATACCGAAGATGGTTTCAACAATATCGTAATCAAGTCGGATGGAGCAAGACTGGTGCATTTGAGCGATATCGGAAAAGCCTCGCTGGAAGGGGAAAATATGGAGACCAAAATGACAAACTTGGGTCAGCCTATGGTCGCCACCGCTATCATCCCACAACCCGGAACCAATTACCTAGAAATTGCTGATGCTTTCTACGAAGAATATGAGCAGTTGCAAAAGGATTTACCGGACGATATATCGTTGGACATTGTTGTTGATGACACCGTATTCGTAAGAAGGGCAGTAACCGAAGTAGCTGAAACATTGTTGATATCCATTGTATTGGTAATCCTTGTCATCTATCTTTTCTTCAGGAACTGGTCCATGGCAGTAAGACCATTGATCGACATCCCGGTTTCCTTGATTGCCACATTTTTTATTATGTGGATGTTTGGATTCTCCATCAACGTACTCACCTTATTGGCCATTGTTCTTGCCACGGGCCTTGTGGTAGACGATGGTATTGTAGTAACAGAAAACATATACAAGAAAGTAGAGGAAGGTATGACGCCCATTGAGGCAGCCGTAAAAGGTTCCAAAGAGATATTTTTTGCGGTCATATCCATCTCCGTGACCCTAGCGGCCGTATTTCTTCCGGTAATATTCTTGGAAGGATTTGTTGGAAGGCTTTTTAGGGAATTCGGGGTCGTCCTCAGTGCAGCCGTTTTGGTATCGGCATTTGTTTCGTTGACATTGACTCCCATGTTGAACGCCTACCTGATAAAACCAGGCAAGCAAGGTCAATCCAAATTCTACAAGACCACCGAAAAGTTCTTTATTCAGATGAACGAATCCTATGAAAGGGCTTTGAAGGGATTTATGGCAAGGAAATGGTTGAGCTTCCCGTTGTTGTTCGCCTGTATCGGCATAATCGTACTGTTTTACAACTTATTACAAAAAGAAACGGCTCCTTATGATGACAGAAGCTACGTCCGTTTGGTAGTCAACGCACCAGAAGGGTCCTCCTATGAATATATGGAGAGATACATGGATGGCATTACCAGATTGGTGCTGGATTCCATACCCGAAGCACAGGTCGGTTTGATCATGACCTCGCCGGGCTTTGGTGCATCCTCTGTAAATAGCGGAAGGGCGAGTATCATATTGTCCGAACCGGGCGAACGTGATCGCTCACAGGCAGAAATCGCAGATGAGTTCAGTAAATGGGCAAAATCTTACGTTGGCGGTAGATCAAGTGTTTTTCAAAGACCCACCATTTCTGTAAACAAACGTGGTGGTGCACCGCTACAATTTATCATACAGGCAAAAAACTTTGAAAAGCTGGAGGAGAAAGTACCTGAATTTATGGCCGAGGCCGAAAAAGACCCTACCTTTTCTTTTGTTGATGTCAACCTAAAATTCAACAAGCCCGAACTTTATGTAACCATCGATAGAGAAAAAGCAGAGAGTCTTGGTGTGTCCGTATTGGATGTTGCACAGACCTTACAGCTATCCTTAAGTGGACAGCGGTTCGGTTACTTCCTTATGAACGGAAAACAATATCAGGTGATTGGCCAATTCGATAAACAGGATAGGAACGAACCAATGGATTTGACCTCGATATTCGTTAAGAACAACGATGGACAAATGATCCAATTGGACAATTTGGTGAATACCGAAGAACATAGCAGTCCACCACAGTTGTATCACAACAACAGATATATGTCCGCCACCGTTTCAGCTACTCTTGCTCCAGGTATGAGCATGGGAGATGGAATCGAAGCCATGGAACGGATAAAAGATAGGGTTCTTGACGATACCTTTACCACTGACCTTGGCGGTGAGTCCAGGGACTTTGTTGAAAGTAGCTCAAATACCGCATTTGCCTTTGGCCTTGCTTTTGTACTGATATTTTTGATTCTGGCAGCTCAGTTTGAAAGCTTTATAGATCCTTTCATTATTATTCTAACCGTACCGATGGCGGTCGCCGGAGCCATGTTCTCTCTATGGTTGTTTGGCGAAACATGGAATATTTTCAGTCAGATCGGAACCATTATGTTAATTGGACTGGTAACCAAGAACGGAATCCTTATTGTGGAATTTGCCAACCAGTTACAAGAGGAAAACGAACATATTTCCAAATATCAGGCTATAATGCAAGCTTCTGTCTCAAGGCTAAGACCTATTTTAATGACAAGTTTGACCGTTGCCCTTGGTGCCTTGCCGATAGCAATGTCCCTTGGTGCGGCATCACAAAGTAGAACCGGAATGGGAGTGGTAATCATTGGAGGAACTATGTTCTCCCTTGCGCTCACCTTGTTCATTATTCCAGCATTGTATGTCATGTGGTCTAGAAAAAAAGTCCAAAGACCAGAATTTAAAACCCTCGAGCTAACATAACTTATGGATTTTAAAAATTACCTACTGTTCTTACTAATATTAGCCACAGCACTTTACTCTAACGCTCAAGAAGTGCTTACCGTTGAAGAAGCCGTAAAGATTGCGCTAGAGAACAACTACCAAATAAAGACCGCCAAAAACGACCTTCGTATGGATGAAGTTGGCGTGAGTCCAGGTCAGGCAGGTATGCTGCCACAAGTTACTGCTAGCGTAGTGGACAACAATAGTGTTCAAAACCTATCGCAAACACGGGTAGATGGAACGGAAGTAGAACGAGATAATGCCAAGAACAGCAACCTGAACTACGGAGTTGCCCTGGAATGGACCATTTTCGATGGTTTGCGGATGTTTGCCAACTACGAACAGTTAGAGGAAACCCAAAAACTAGGGGAAGCTGAACTAAAACAAGCTATTTTGGGAAAAGTGGGCGATGTAATGACTACCTACTACGATTTGGTGCAACAGCAACAGCAACTTTCCGCTTTGGACAGTACCTTATTGATATCTGAACAACGAGTGGAGCTGGCACAGAACCGTTTTACCATAGGTAAGGCATCAAAATTAGAGGTATTGAACGCCCAAGTAGACTTGAATACGGATAAAACGCAAATGCAACGTCAACAGGAACTGCACAAGAACACAAAGATCCAACTGAACGAACAATTGGCCCGCGATCTAAAAATCGATTTTAAGGTCATTCCAGAAATTTTTGTTGACCAACAGCTGAACCTTGAAGAGTTGGAAAACCAAGTAGTTGCAGAGAACCCTCAGTTGCAGGCGGAAAAAATAAGTAAACGGATAAGCGAATTGCAGCTTAAACAAATTAAGGCTTCCCGGTATCCTTCAATATATGTGACCACTGGCTACAACATCGGAAATTCCACCTCGGAGCTTGGCTTTAGCACACGCTCACAATCCAATGGTTTCAACTACGGTTTTGGGGCATCCCTCAACTTATTTGATGGCTTCAATCAAAATAGGAACGAGAAAATTGGAAAAATAGCTCTAGAAAATGCCGAAATTGCCATAGCAGAGCAAGAGCAGGCATTGACATCAATGGTCAACACTACCTATCAAACCTACTTGACCAATATCAGTTTGATGGAACTGGAGGAAAAAAACGAGTCCATTGCCAAGGAAAATCTTGATATTACGGTGGAAAAGTATAGAATCGGAATCATTCCCACTATCGAATTCCGCACAGCCCAATTAAACTATATCAATGCCAAGGTTAGAAATAGTAACGCAAAGTACCAGGCAAAGGTTTCGGAGATTATCCTAAAACAATTGGCCGGAAACCTTCAGATATAAAAAATGGGCACTTTAAAAGCGCCCATTTTTTATTCAAGAATCCAACCAATATCAAGTTTTTATTTTCCATTGAACCAAATCATCACATAGATCACTATCGCAATTATGATCAACGAAATAACAATATCCTTCCAATTATAGCTGTTCTTGTTGTGCTTTTTCTCTTCCTCCGAAATGGTAGCATAGGTGAGGTTTTTAAGTTTCTCCTCAGAAGGCGGTGCTGTAGCATAGCTCACGACCACAATCAAAATGATACAGAATAGGAAGAACCATGAGGCAAAGGATAAAAAGTTCATATCGCCCAAGAGGAACCAAAAGCTATCTGGGTTCAAGGAATCCTTCACCAATTCCAGCACAATACGCAGTGCTCCCACTATAAAACCAACAATCATGGTTACAAATGCCCCTTGCGCATTGATACGCTTATGAAAAATACCCAATAGGAACACTGCTGTAATCGGAGGTGCTATATAGGACTGTACACTTTGCAGGTACTCATAAAGCACTCCTGAGATATTGGCCATAATGGGAATCCAGATGATACCGATGATTACCACGATAACAGTTGCTATTTGACCTGTCCTCACCAACTTCTTTTCAGGTGTGTTAGGTCTCAATTTTTTATAGATATCCACCGTAAACAAGGTAGAACATGAATTGAACACGGAGGCCAAAGAACTCATTAAAGCGGCCAAAAGACCAGCGGCCACAAGTCCGCGAAGCCCCGATGGCAATAAGTTGCTCATTAAAACAGGGAAAGCCTCATCAGGGCTGTTCCATTGTAATTCTCCGCGCATTTTAAGTGTTAAGGCGATAACTCCAGGAATCAAAAACAAGAATACGGGCAACAGTTTTAACAGGGCTCCAAAAATAGTCCCTCTCCTACCCTCTTTAATATTCTTTGCGGTCAATGCACGTTGTACGATATATTGATCGGTACACCAATACCAGATACCCGTAATGGTACTGGCAATCAAAAGTGGCGGCCATGGAAAATCTGGATCCGAGGCTGCTCTCCACATATTCAAATATTCTGGGGTTACGGTTTCCTTCATACTTTCCCATCCTCCAACATGATCAAGACCAATAAAGGTAAGTGCAGCGGCCCCAATCACCAAAATAACGGCTTGCAGGGTCTCGGTATAAACAACTGCCCTCATACCTCCCAGTACTGTGTAGATCCCAGTCAGTACGACTGTTGCAATGGCACCTGTCCAAAAATCGATGCCCAAGAGTGCGGAAACCACAATTCCGCCTGCATAAATGGTTACGGAAATTTTGGTGAGCACGTAGGCCACGATGGAGAATACGGACAGTATCCATCTCGCCCTAGCGTCAAAACGTTTTTCCAGGAACTCGGGCATAGTGAAAACTCCAGCTCTTGCATAAAAGGGTAAAAATACCCAACCTAAGATTAAAACGACCCAGGCCTGAATCTCATAAATCAGCATGGGCAAACGGTCCCCGGCACCAGCTCCTGCCAATCCCACAACGTGTTCCGACCCTATGTTTGAGGCAAAAATAGACGCTCCGACAACGAACCATCCTACATTTCTACCAGCCAAAAAATAGTCTTCGGTATTGTTCTCTTTTTTCCGAATTACCCATAGTGCAATTCCCAGAAGAATTAAAAAGTATATGGATATGGCTACCCAATCAAACGTATCCAATGTCTGCATGGCAGTTATTTTATTTGGTTGATAATTTATACATGGTCCTCGAAGTATATTTTTCACTAGGATTCAGCCTAACCGATGGAAAATCTGACTGGTTGGGACTATCTGGATAGTGTTGGGTTTCCAAACAGAAGCCTGAACGCTTGACATAGGTGCCCCCTCCTTTTGCAGGCAAGGTTCCATCCAAAAAGTTTCCGCTGTAAAACTGGATAGCGGGCTCGTTGGTGTATACTTCCATAAAACGTCCCGTTTTTTCGTGATATGCCGAGGCGGCCAAACGAAAGTTGTCCTTACCCTCATTAAGCACCCAACAATGATCATAACCGCCACCAAGTCCCAATTGCTCGTTTTCGGCCTCTATCTCCTTACCAATGAGTTTGGGCTCCTTGAAATCGAAAGGCGTTCCCGCTACTTTCCTTAATTCTCCAGTCGGAATCAAACCTCCATCAACGGGCAAGTAGGTATCGGCATTCAAATAAATATTATGGTCCAAAACTGGTTTGGAAAGTTGTCCTGAAAGATTAAAATAACTGTGCTGCGTTAAGTTTACCACGGTTGGCTTATCGGTAACGGCCTCATATTGGATGTCAAGGGCGTTATCATCAGTAAGGATATAGGTAACCTTTACATCCAATTTACCCGGATAGCCTTCTTCGCCATCTTTACTGGTGTAGGTAAGTTCCAAGGTTGCTCCTTCATCGGTAGTTTTGGGTTCGGCGTTCCATACCACTTTATCAAAACCTTTTTCTCCACCGTGAAGATGGTTGTCCCCATCGTTGGTTGCCAAGGTATAGGTTTCCCTGTCCAAAGAAAATTTTCCTTTAGCGATACGGTTACCGTACCTACCAATGAGCGCCCCAAAATATGGGTTTCCTTCCAGATATTGACCTAGGTTGTCAAAACCCAATACAATATCATCATAAGATCCATTTCTATCAGGAGCTGTCCAACGAGTAATGATACCCCCGTAGGTAATGACATCCACTTCTGTTCCCGCTTCATTTTTCAAGGTGAATTTCTTTATTTCCGTACCATCGGGCATTGTACCAAAGATGGTTTCCTCGATGGGGTTCGGTTGGTTTGCTGTGGTTTCAATCTCCATTTCTGATTGGTTTTCTTTTTTGTTTTGCTTACAAGCTATATTGATAAGGCTCATAAGTAAAATACCGTACAATATAACTGGTTTGGTTATCCTCATGGTTACAAATTTATATTAGTTATTGACTACATTCCATGTTGAAACATGTGATAATATGCCTCGTTTGCATGCAGTTGGTCTTTGAATGTCCTTAGTTTCGTATCCGAATCTATTACCAAAAGTTCTATTCCGAAAATATCGGCAAAATCTTCCATATATTCGGTGGTCAATGCTTGTGTATATACCGTGTGGTGCGCTCCTCCAGCATGAATCCAAGCGGTTGCGGCAATATCCAAGTTTGGTTTCGCATCCCAAAGTACCCGTGCCACTGGTAATTTTGGCAAATCGGCCATGGGAGCCACTGCTTCCACTTCGTTCACGATCAAACGGAACCTGTTGCCCATATCTATCAATGAAGCATTCAATGCATCACCTGCGGGAGAGTCGAAGACCAACCTAACAGGGTCTTCCTTACCGCCAATCCCTAACGGATGTACTTCACACGATGGTTTTGCGCTGGCAATGGACGGACATATTTCCAACATGTGCGACCCCAAAACATAGTCTTTTTGAGGTGTAAAGTGATAGGTGTAATCCTCCATAAAGGATGTTCCCCCCTCTAAGCCTTCGGCCATCACCTTCATGGTTCTGGTCAAGGCTGCCGTTTTCCAATCACCTTCGCCTCCAAAACCGTATCCATCGGCCATTAAACGCTGGACGGCAAGACCTGGCAGCTGTTTTAGAACGCCCAGATTCTCAAAAGTATCGGTAAAGGCTTTAAAACCACCTTCGTCCAAAAAGGTTCTGAGTCCCAATTCTATTCTGGCTGAATCTATCAAAGACTGTCTTTGTGCTCCATTCTTTTGAAGCGATTCGGACAGATTATAGCTCGATTCATACTCTTCAATCAGTTGATCAACGGCCTTTTGTTCCAATCCATCAATAATATTGGTAATGTCGGATGAATCATAACCATTTACAGCCACGCCAAAACGCATTTGGGCCGCAACTTTATCTCCCTCGGTAACGGCAACTTCGCGCATATTATCGCCAATACGGGCCACTTTCATATGTTGCAATTCATCAACTCCCAAAGCAACTCGCGCCCAAATGGCCAATTTTTGTTGAACTCGCTCATCTTTCCAATGGCCTACCACTACTTTGCGATTTTTACGCATCCGGGACATCATAAATCCAAATTCCCGGTCACCATGTGCGGATTGATTCAGATTCATAAAATCCATATCAATGCTTTTCCATGGAATTTCTGCATTGAACTGGGTGTGCAAATGGCACAACGGCTTGCTCAATATCTTGAGTCCTGCAATCCACATTTTAGCCGGGGAAAAAGTATGCATCCAAGTCACGACCCCTATACAAGAGGTCGAGTTACTTGCTTCACGACAGATTGCAGTTATTTCATGAGGCGTGGTAACGATAGGTTTAAAAACCAAGGAAACCGGCACTTTTTCGGTTGCATTTAATCCATCAACAATCTCTTTTGAATTGCTGGCCACTTGTTTTAAAGTTTCCGGTCCATACAAATGTTGGCTACCTGTTACAAACCAGATTTCTTTTTGGGATATTTTCATTTATTAAAGTTTATTTATTGACCGTAGTACGCATTTTTACCGTGTTTACGCTCGTAGTGTTTTTTTATGAGAGAATCTTTTAATCTTGTTGCCTGGGGATTGATCTGCAAAGTCAAATACGCCATTTGGGCAACCGTTTCCAACACTTTGGTATTGTATACCGCTTTGGCAGCATTCTTGCCCCAAGCGAAAGGGCCGTGGTTTCCGATCAAAACCATTTCAACCTCATTATAGTCCAAACTCCTCTCCTTAAAGCAGTCCAAAATTTGGATTCCCGTATTGTGCTCGTAGTTCCCTTCGATAAGTTCATCTGCCATCGGCGGCGCACAGGGAATATCCTGGGTAAGGTGGTCCGCATGCGTGGTCCCAAAAATGGGAATATCCCTTTGGGCCTGTGCCCATGAAACGGAATACATGGCGTGGGTATGGGCCACTCCCCCTATATTCTCCCAGTTTTTATATAGATAGCTGTGTGTTTTGGTGTCGGACGACGGTCTCATGTTGCCCTCTACCACATTATTATCGTAATCCATGATAACGATATCCTCTGGTTTTAATGTCTCATAGGGAATACCACTGGGCTTGATGCCAAAAACAGCATTTTCCCTGTCCACAGCACTCACATTACCGAAGGTATATATAACAAGTCCCAAGGCATTGAGTTCCATGTTTGCTTCGTAGCATTCTTCTTTCAGCAATTTGTATTTAGAGCTCATCTTATGTGTTTTTGTTCGTTTGTTCTTCCACAAAGTTTCCAAGCTGTTTATACGCTTCCAACAACTGGGCATATACCTCCACTTGGGACGCTTGCGGAAAATATTCTGCTTCAAAGTCACTTCCCATTACCTTACTGGCCTCAATGACATTATCATAGATCCCAGCGGCAACTGCTGCATAAATAGCGGCTCCCAGTGCGGGTGCCTGGTCCGATTCGGCCACTTTAATGGGCATATTGAGCACATTGGCCAAAGTCTGCATGATGAATGGTGATTTTCTGGCCACTCCTCCAATGCCGATAACGGTCTCTATTTTTACCCCCTCTTCTTCAAAACGGTCCACAATCATTTTGGCCCCGAAACAAATGGCATTGACCAAGGATTTAAAAATATGGGGAGCCTTCGTACCTAGCGATATTCCGGAAATGGCACTTTTTAATTCTTGATTGGCATCCGGGGTTCTTCGTCCGTTCACCCAGTCCAATGCGATTGGCACGGATTCTGACAACGGGATTGCCTCGGCTTGTTCCGCCAAAAGCCTTATGAACCATGATTCGACCTCAGCTTTAAGGTCTGCTTTTTGTTCTTCTGATAGTACTTTGGAGTTTAAAACCAAGTTATCCATCGGCCATTGCAATACGTCCTTGAACCATGCCAATACATCACCAAAAGCGGATTGACCTGCTTCCAGACCAACCATACCAGGGATTACGGAACCATCGACCTGTCCACAGATTCCCTTGACGGTTTTATCACCTACTGCTTCGTTGGAAGATACCATAATGTCACAAGTGGATGTTCCCATTACCCTTACCAGTGCATGATGGTCTACTTTGGCTCCTACCGCGCCTGCATGGGCATCAAAAGTGCCCACAGCGATTACAGTATCTGTAGTAAGACCTAATTTGTCCGCCCACTCTTTGTTCAGGTGGCCTGCAATTTGGTCCGAAGTATACGTTTCTTCGTAAAGATTATCTTTTAAGTCGGCCAAATAGGGATGAAGTTGGGACAAAAATTCCTTATCGGGAAGTCCGCCCCAGCTCTCGTGCCACATAGCTTTATGCCCTGCAGCACATCGGCTTCTTTTAAATTCCTTTAGATCTTTTTCATCCGCCAAGAGATAGGTGATGAAATCGCAATGCTCCATCCAAGTATGGGCAGCATCAACTACGCTTTTATCTTCTCTGGCCACATGAAGAATTTTGGCCCAGAACCACTCGGAAGAATAGATTCCTCCTTCATATTTGGTATAATCTTCTCCGCTCCAGCTTCTGGCCAAATCATTGATTTCGTTGGCTTCTTTAACCGCGGTATGATCCTTCCAAAGTACCATCATGGCGTTTGGATTTTCTTTAAAACCTTCCGTGCAGGCCAATGCTGTACCGTCTTGAGTCACTGGCATTGGCGAGGAACCTGTGGTATCTATACAGATTCCTTTTACAGTTTCTGGGGACACCTCGCTTTGTTTCATCACAGAGGTTACGGTATGCTCCAATCCCTCGATATGATCCAAAGGATGTTGCCTAAACTGGTTGATGGCGGGGTCACAGTATTTTTGTGCTTTCCACCTAGGGTACCAGAATACTTCGGAAGCCAGTTCTGCTCCGTTTTGGGAATCAATCAGTACCGCTCTTACTGAGTCGGAACCATAATCGAGTCCTATTACATATTTTTTCATTATTTTATTTTTCTTCCGTTGGCAACCACACCTTCATTTTACCAATACCACGATTGGACCATGCGTAATAGGGTATGGCGGTTAACTTCTCATTTGATATGGTTTTGACGCCTCCCAATAATTCGGGCTGCATCTCCACCTTGTATTCTTCATTGGGAGTGACTCGGATATCATCAAAAGTGTTTTTATTGTCAATCTCCTCTACCGCATAAACTATAGGACCATACTCAAGGGACATTTTCCCCAGGTCTTCTTCAACTTCTGGATTGGCCTTCACTTTTCTTACGGACATTGGGAACTCCAATTCCACCTGATCACCAGATTTCCATGTTCTGGTCAGCGTGAAGTAGCCATTATCGGCGACCATATCAATCTCCTCCCCATTTAAACTGAGCTTATTGCTTGCTTCATCTTTGGAAACATATTGATACAAATCTCCAGGTAAAACGGTATTCCTGGACCAGCTAGGTATCCTGAACTTTATGGTAAATTCTCCTTCCATCTCTGGTTCTACAGTGAATTTAACTTTCCCGTCCCATGGGTACGATGTGTCTTGAGTGACCCTTATGTCTTGATTCTGCAATTCCACCTTTGCCTCATTGCTCGCATATAGATTCGTATAAAGGGTATTGCCCGTTTTAGAATAGATTAGCCCTGGCATGGCAGGAATAAAACGAATCACATTGGTAGGGCAGCAAGAGCAATCGAACCAAGATTGACGGGTACATGCTCCACGGTTAAATTTGTAAACCCCATCCGATTCCAAGGCATTGGGATAAAAAAACTCTTGCCCATCCAGTGACAATCCAGAGATCAACCCGTTGTACAATGTCCTTTCAATAACATCAAAGTATTTTACATCCCCCGTGAGGTTATGTAACCTATGGTTCCAATATACACTACCAATAGCTGCACATGTTTCACTATACGCCGTTAAGTTTGGGAGTTCATAATTGTCTCCAAATTGTTCGCCATCATGTTCTGCTCCAATTCCACCTGTGATATACATTTTTTTGTTTACCATATTAGTCCAAAGGATTTCTACGGCTTTTAGGTATGCTGTATCTTTCTCAATGGCTGCGATGTCGGTCATACCCGCGTACATGTACACAGCCCTAACAGCATGTCCCACTACCTCTTTCTGCTCAACAACTGGCACATGGTCTTGAGAATACCATCCAAAAAGCTCATGATTGTCGGGATTTCCCCTGTTGTCCAAAAAGTATTTGGAAAGTTTTAGATAATCCTCTTTCCCGGTAATCCGATACAGTTTGATGAGCCCTGTTTCGATAATCTGGTGCCCAGGGACAGCAGCAATTTTTCCTTTGCCATCACCAAAAGTCTCTACCATTAAGTCTGCATTTTTGATAGCAATATCCAAGAAATTTCTTTTTCCCGTTGCCTTGTAATGAACGGCCGCAGCTTCGTATAAATGGCCTGCATTGTAAAGTTCATGGCTCATAAAAAGACCGTCCCAACGCTTTCCTTCTTTTACCTCCACCCACGGTGCAGGGGGCTTTCCTGGGTTGATAGTCCTCCAAGTTGTCAAATAACCATCTGCTTCCTGTCCTACTTTAATAATCGATATCAAAGAATCCACCAAAATTTCCAGTTTTGGGTTTGGAGCACTGATTAGGGAATTGGAGGCTCCCTCGATAATTTTATAGACATCGGTATCATCAAAAGGCATGGCACCTTTTACCTCCCCTTCCATTTCTCCCCCTGCAATCAGAAAATTGTCAAAACGACCTTCTTCTTGGCATTTGGCCAAAGCATATTCTATCGTTTTTTCCTGGACTCGCTGTATGATAGGCAACCAAAACTCATCCTTCAGCTTTACATTCTGTATGTTCACAGACTCAATGGGATAGTCCGGTGACTCACCAGCCATGTTTTCATTACTTGCCTGATTTTTGGAATCTTCCTTGCAGGATATGGTCAACAAAAGAAGACCTGCCAGCGTAAATAAATTTTTTTTCATGTTCTCTTAACTTCCTTGTAAGACTATAAGTGAATGTGCGGGGATGGCGATAGAAATTTTCCCTTTTTTCAATTTGGAATCTTTAAATTCTTTCGGAGTCACCTTTTCGGGATTGTCAAAGGAATTATGATCTTGAAGCTTTTCCGATGTCAAAATATTCCCTTCAATCTTTTTGATATCCAATGTGGAAATGTCCACCTCTACCTCAACATCCTTTTCTGGGTCAATGTTGACCAAAGAAATATGGACCTTCCCTGCTTTATCCTTTGACGCAGATACGGATACTACCGGAAGTCCTCTATACTCCATATTATCTTCGATTTTGGTTGGCAACAGTTTTGCATCATGGTGCACTTTGTACATGTGCATGACATGGTAGGTAGGCGTTTTGATCATTTTCTCTTCATCGGTGAGTATCACTGCCTGTAGCACATTGACCATTTGCGCCAAGTTGGCCATTTTGACCCTTCGGGCATGATTGTTAAATGTATTGAGCACTGTGCCTGCAATCATCACATCACGGATGGTATTCTGTTGGAAAAGCACCCCGTTTGCCACTTCTGGTTCGGCATCGTACCACCCTCCCCATTCGTCGACAAAAAGGTCTACCTTACCTTCAGGGTCGTACTTATCCATGATTTCGATATGCTTGGCCACATATTCTTCCATGTTAAGCGCCTGTTCCATCGTTTTAAAATATATCTCTTCATCAAAGTTGATAGATGGGCCTTTATCGTTCCAATCGAACACAGCATAATCGTGCAGCGCTACGGCCTCCATCAGTTCGTGAGGAACATTTTTCATCAAGGTTTCGGTCCAATGGTAATCATCTTCCGATGCTCCAGAGGCAATCCTATATACCTCGGTCTCCCCGGACCAACCTGGCATAAAGGTGGCATACTGACGATAGATATCTGCATAGTACTCTGCGGTCATGTTTCCGCCACAACCCCATGTTTCGTTACCCACACCCCAATATTTGACCTTCCAAGGTTCTTCCCTTCCATTTTCACGGCGCCAATCGGCCATTGGGCTTATACCGTCATGATTGGTATACTGCACCCAGTCAATCAACTCCTGCACGGTTCCACTACCCACGTTCGCTGAGAGATAGGGCTCTGCTTCGAGCACTTCGCAAAGATTTAAAAAGTTATGGGTCCCAAAACTATTATCCTCTGTGGTCCCGCCCCACCAACGGTTTACAATGGTTGGTCGATTTTCTTTGGGACCTACACCGTCCTTCCAGTGATAGGTGTCAGCAAAACAGCCTCCCGGCCATCTTAAATTGGGTATATCAAGCTCCTTTAAGGCCGCTATGATATCATTTCGAACTCCCTCGGTATTGGGAATGATTTTGTTTTCTTCCCCAACATATAGTCCTTCATAAATACAACGCCCAAGATGTTCTGCAAAATGGCCATAAATATGTTTACTGACTATGGGTGCTTCCGCATCTTCCTGAACACTGATCTTAATTGGGTCTTGTGCATTGGAAAAAGTAATTAAAAACAAGGCGGCCGTAATGGTGGTGTACCTTAAAATTTTCATGTGCATTTGGTTTGATTTGTTTTAGTTTCATGTCAAAAACAACAAAATTCTCACCTAATGTGCTTTCTAAAAAAAGCAAATTAGAGGGGTATTTTTTTACAAGTGTTGTATTTACATTTTTAAAATAACGAAAGTTTTTTGGTTAAAACAAGAAAAATGATGTTTCAATCGAAAAAAGTTCCCAAAAGATCAGTATTCAGAAATGTTTATATTTTAGCAATCGGAATTTATACGTGAAGAAATGTTTGAAGAAAACTTGGAGGCGCCAGAAAACCTGAACATGCATCTCAATTATTATCAAAAAGAAGATCAGGTTTTACTAGCAGTCGATTGTATCATCTTTGGGTTTGACAAAGAAAACCTGAAAATTTTACTGATCAAAAGAAATTTTGAACCGGAAAAGGGCAAATGGTCTTTGATCGGGGGATTCCTTAAAAAGAATGAAAACCTTGATGAGGCAGCTGTAAGAGTTTTGGAAACCCTAACCGGTTTGAACGACATTTATCTTGAACAAATACATACATATAGCAAGATTGATAGAGATCCCGGTCAGCGAACTATTTCTGTTGCCTATTTTGCCCTAATTGATGTGGACAGCCATCGTTTTGACGGAATCCAAATAGATGCCGCGCATTGGTTCGATATAAAGGAAGCTCCAAACTTGATTTTTGACCACAACGAAATGATTCAGAAGGCCAAGGCCCGGTTAAAAAGACGCGCTTTGAGCAAACCTATCGGTTTTGAACTACTTCCTGAGAAATTCACAATGAGACAACTCCAAAATTTATACGAATCCATTTTGGACAAGAAATTGGACAAACGGAATTTCATTAACAAGATAAATTCTTTGGATGTGCTTATAAAACTGGACGAAAAAGATATGAGCGTTTCCCGAAAGGGCGCTTACCTTTATGTTTTTGATAAGGACAAATATGAGAAAAAAGTGGAGGAAGACGGATTTATCTTTAAAATCTGATTCTCCACAGCTATTAGTTTTTACTTTCAGAAGGTTTTGTTTTTTCCATTAACCTTTGAATATCCATTTCGTTCAAAGCATAATCGTACATCTGCAAAGACGCCATATAACCCGAAAAGTTCTCGCCTATATCCGAAGCTCCTATCCGTATTTTGGCATTTTCAATTTGTGAGGCCAATACCATTATCTGGGAATTGTCCAGTTTTCCGTTGACATACATTTTTTCAACTACCCCATCAAAAGTCAGCACGATATGATGCCATTGGTTAGCTGGGGGAAGGTTATTGAACTTCATATCAAAATGGGTATCCAAATGTGCCACAGCCCCATAATTGCCACTGTTGTAATGCAGTGCATTATAGGAGTTTGCCAAATTGAACTTAAAACGGTCGCACCACGACAACAAGCACTCGCCTTCAGCTGATATTTCTGGGTTTTTCACCCATGTGGCCACCGTAAATGCTCCATTCCATTGCAAACTTTTTGGAACGGGTTGGTCGAGCACCAGTGCTCCTTTTTTAAAATCAAATACAGCAACACCGTTTTTTTGGTATATTGACACTTCCCCCTTTTTCTCAAAAATTCCACCAATACTTCCTTTGTTGACCAAGTTATCCGAGTTGTTTTTGGCAAGGACTTCTTGAGCATTGATACTTACAATTTTCTGATGGGAACTTTTCGTCCCAGGACCTTGTTTCGAAGATATACCCTCAATATCCAAAGGCACATCGAAAAGGGAGCCAAATACTTTAATGTTCCAAACTGCTGCCAATAAACCCGTTTTTTCAATATCCAGAACTTTGAGTTTGATATATTGGGCAGTCACATCGGAATCATCAATCATTGGGCTGCCTGCAATCCTGTTCTTCGAACGGTCTGCAAAAACCTCCCAATTCTTTCCGTTCAAGGAATATTCCAATTTGTATTGGTAATAATATCCAGCGAATTCAAACTGTGTCATTATTCTTTTTACATGAGTAGGCTTACCCAAATCGATGGTCAGGCTTTGTGGAAAAGAATTATCTTCTGCTTTCCACATGGTCGCATTGTAACCATCCGTGGCAAATGATGGTCGGTATGCATAATCGTATTTATGTGACTCCAATTGATAAAATGAAGATGCGGACACCTTGGCATTCAATGCTAAATTGGGCGGAACATTCGATTTTATTGATTTTCCCGGCCTTTTACTTCCAGGCACTACTTGTTGTATGGTGGAGTCATTTTCAAAAATAAGTTCATCCACACTTACTTGGCGGGATAAACCGCCTCTTGTCATTGGATAATCGTGTTTGTGATAAACAATATAGTAACTCCCGTCCTCCTCCAAAACAGAATGATGCCCTGGGCCGTGTACAGTTCCACTATCATTGGAACTAAGTATGGGATTGTTTACTCCCGGTGTAAATGGTCCATAGGGACTATCCGAATAGGAGTATCTCACATTATAGGTTTCGTCGTGACAGGAGCCTCCAGAGTACATCAAAATGTATTTGCTCCCTTTCTTCATCATATAAGCTGCTTCAAAAGGTTCAGGGGTTTGTTCCAAGGGTATGTTCTTAGGGTTTTTGATTCTTGACATACTTTCACTATCCAACTCCCCTACGGCATAGCCTCCGTTATAATGTACCCACGTGCCCCAATACGCATAGATTTTGCCATCATCGTCGGTAAAAAACTGTGCATCCAATGATGGAAATCCTTCCTTGGGATAATTGTGGGCAATCACTGGAGTATCATCTTCGTTCAATTTTTCCCAAGGCCCTACTGGGGAACTGGATACATATCCATAAATATTGCAGCCTGCTTGGCAATTACCAAAATACAGGTAATACCTGCCATCACTCCCTTCAATAATGTCAGGAGCCCAAAAATTTCTAAGGTTGACGGATTCCAACGAGGGAACTTCCATAGTATGGTTGTACCAATGCTCAAAATCTTTGCTGTACCATACCGTAGGTACTCCTGAGGCCAACATTTCATTGTCGGTGGTAGCGTAGATGTAGTATATATCTCCAAACTTTTTGATTGTAGGGTCAGCAAAATAACCTGGAAGAATAGGGTCCACCTTCCCGGCAGGCAATTGGGCATCTTTCTTTTGACCAAAGACATTACCCAAGACCATGACAAAAAACAATATGTATACTACCCGATTTTTCACACTTGGCAGCAAAACAACTTTTTAGGATTATAATTTAACTTCTGTTTCTTTCTTCCCCAATTCGATTTGATACGCCCCTCTGACCTTTTTATACGGCAAATCAACATCCATGCCCTCCACACGCAAATAAGCATAAGGAACATGTGTGCTTTTGCTATCCAAAGTCAGGGTTACATCTCCAGTTTTGCTGTTGTAGACCACTTTTTTAAACGAACCTGCATCCAAGGTTAGCCAAAGCTTCTCAGGCGCTATGAACACTCTAGACCTTGAAGCCGTGGTCGGTTCCAATTCCACAACAGCTCCTTTTTGGGATAGATTCCCCCCAAATGCCAACCATCCCATATCCTCATCTTTGGTAAGATAGGATGATGTATTTACGGCGTAGCCATAAAACCCGGAACCATAATCACCGGAAATACCGTCTATTTTTAAAGTTGAAGGATATGAATGGAATGCGGCCGGTCCGAATCCGTCTTGTGTAATATTGGAAATTCCTCCCAACAATCCACCATAACCTACTTTCAACAGATACAAATCCTCCGGTGTTTTACGGTAATGATTCAAAACGGGAATGGCATTCAATGAAGACCCATAGTGATGAATTTGGCGTTCTACACGTGAAGTTTCACCTGCTTTTCCACCGTACAAAAAGTCCCAATATCTTCTGGCATTACCATTATAGCCCCAATGAGGCATTGTTGGCATATAGGCCAAAATGGCACTAAGTGTAACATAGGCCTTTCGGTCATATCCAAAATAACTGGACCACATATACACTTCCTCTTGTCCAGTGGAATCCCATGGCATTTCGCTGCCAAAAGGGTAATCCAAGGCCCGCCAATGGTCTGCTCGTTCTTTCATTCTTGCTTCCAAATCCGAAGCCATTTCAGTTAGCCCTTCGTGTTTCAGGTCTTCCAAAATAAATAAGAACACCGAACCCTCCATTTGTCCGAACTGGGCATAATACGGTGCCTGTTCCACCATGGCTACGCTGGTGTGATAGGCATTTTGCAAATACCAATCCCAAGACCTGTTATCCACCAAACCTTTGTAGTAACGAGACAAGCGGTACATTACCCAATATGCGGCCGCTACATGGGGATAGTTGTAGGACCTTCCGGGGTCGTTCGCATGCTTGTGGTCCCATGCCGCCCAAGTATCGTAATTGATTTTATCGCTATACGTGCCTTTGGGCAAAGAGTCGGGTTCGTAATAAAACAAACTCTTTTTGACTCCGTACTTTTTAGGGCCTTCATTATACTGGATTCCTCCCCACAGTGTTTCATCCACAAAACCTTGCAACTTCTGGATTTCCTCCTTGTCGGGTTGAACCAATTGCTTCATAACAGCTGCCAACCAACTACCTGCTCCACCTTCATCACTCAATCCACTTATCCAAACCCTACCATCTTGAACTACCTTTTCCTTTTTCTCGTAATCATAGCTTATTGGTGATGGATTTCGTCCGAATGGGTCATTGGGGTCGTCGAACCATTGTTCCGTAGTTAGAAAATTTCCAAAATCTTCAATGACCTCTGTCTCCGGTTTAATGATTTTATAGTTGATGGTCTGTTCCGTACCATCAGTATAAGTAATGGTAAGTCTGGCCCTCCCCCACTTTTTTCCTTGGACATGGTATTTTTTCTTTCCCAAGGCAGTAGTGCCATTTTCTTTAATTTCCAATGCTCCGCTAGGTTCAACCGTTATGGAAGCAACTCTTTGGTTATAATCGATGAACAATTGCCCTTCAACATCTTGCGGCAATACGTAACCTGGAACGCCGACCGCAACAGGGTGTTTTTCCTTGACAAGTGTCTCTTGTATATTCTTGATTCCTTCGGTAAGTACAAATTTTAAGGCAAAGTTTTTGGTTTCGTTTGGTTGAAGAACAAGCGAAGTTGGTTCGTTCCATTGCTCCACTCCTTTCCATTCGTTTTCGGAATATGCTTTGCTATATGCCATCCACTCGTGAAACCCTTCAAAGACGATGCTTTTGGGAGTAGGATCGTCCAATAATGGTCGATAGGCTTCAAAAGGCATATTCTCTTTGGGCAGCACCAATAGGGCCGGACCTCTCCCGCTCAACCTTTTTACCTCAAGATACCCTGCATCTTTACCAATATAGGGGTCAAAAAAGACGTTTTGGGCATGGGTTTCCACCAAGGACTTGCCTTCAAGAATGTTATTAAACACCATTGGAACTCCCAATGCTCCTATTTCCAATGGTTTGTCTTGTTTATTGGTAATTTCAAAACGCATGACCAATTGGTCATTGTCCAATTCGTAGTATCTTTTGATGGTAACTGGTATGTCAGTTGGCAAGGTATTGGCCAAGTCGGCGGCTGCCAAAACATTCCCGCTGGTTGCCAATGGTTCTACTTTTGCTCTACTGGTGGCCGTGGAATAGCTTGTCCAAATTCCGTTTGCCTCTTTTATACGTAAGTTGATGTCTCCCAAGTGATAAAGACTGTCCTTGTCCCTTATTTCCAAGCGGTCGCCGGGAGTAAAGTCAAAATAAGGGTCGCTATTAGGGCTCAATGCTGCAACAGTTTGTGATGCCCTTACTAATTTTAACTTAAAGTCAGGAGTTTCAAATTTTTGATAGACATCGGCTACACCCAAAGTCGATTCTCTTTTTTCCACTCTGCTCCAATAGGTATTCTGCGCCATTGTAGTTGAAAAAGAGGCCATGCAAAATGCCGAGACCAGCAAATACTTTATCTGCTTCATTCTAGTGATAGTTTGATTATGGGAGCAGGATTGGACCAAAACTCCCTTGCTTAAAGAAATATGTTGTGTTTACCTATTTGAAGGCCGTGGAAAATTTCCACTTTGTTTTATAATTTTTGTTCAAGGGAAGATCCTGCAACAGAGCGCGCAATACCTCAACCGGCATTCTACCTTCTTTCATCACCTGATCGTGGAATTGCTTTTCCGTCCATCCTTTGTCCAACATCTCATTCCTTAGAGCGTAGAACTGAAGACCTCCCATCATGTATGCCAGTTGGTACAATGGGGGATAATTGGTGGTAAACGAACGTCTCACCTCTGCTTCCGCATTGGCATATTCGTGACCCACTTCATCAACCAAAAGGTCTATGCACTCTTGTGGGGTCATTTCTCCTAAATGGAACTTGAGAGAGAAAATAATCCGAGCGCATCTATGGATTCTCCAAAACAACATGCCCAGTTTTTGCTCTGGGGTCTGGGGAAAATCCTTGTTCCAAAGAATAATTTCCCAGTAGAGGGCCCACCCTTCAGTCCAAAAAGGTGTGGAAAAAGGTCTTCTGTAACTTTTGTTCCTGCTCGTCATAAAATACTGTAGATTATGGCCTGGAAGCAATTCGTGCTGGACGGTGGGAAATGAAAAATTGGGATTGTTCCCCCGCATGCTCATCAATTTGTCATCGTGATCCATTTCCATGGTCGGGTACGAGATGATGATATCCCTTCCCCCTAAAAAGAACGGACTGACCTTTTGTCTTTCTGGGCTCATCATTTTCATGCCCCAGGTTTCCTTGGCAAGTTCTGGTAATGTGATCAAATCCCTTTCCTCTATAAAATCCACAGAGTGGGAATACAGATCCATAATGGCCTGTGGCTGCTCTCCTGCAGGAACGTAGGTATTCTTTACATGCTCCAATGCCTTTTTCCAATCATCGCCATATCCCAATTCCCGAGACGCTTTAATCATTTCATTTTTGCACCATTCAAATTGTGCTTCCGCTGTTTTAATTAGTTCATCGGGTGTGTAGGGAATAAATTCCAAGGCAAGGCTCTCCTTTAGTGCTTCTTCTCCAATGGGTTTTCCAATGATTCCGCTACCATCGTCCTTAACGCTTCCTTCCGAATAATTTTCCTTTAGGAACTCGGCGTAGGCAGTCAACTTTTCATTTAATTTGTTATAAGGTTTTTCCACCCACCACGTGAAATCAGGGTCATATCCGTAGTAAAAATTATAAGCCTCTTCCAATCCCTTCTGGAACGAAACGATAAGTTGAGAAGCTTTATCGGCAGTTTGCCAATCCTTAAATGGCTTGGCTTTCCATGACTCCATTTCAGAATCAACGGATTGCGAGGCATCTTGAAATATTTGTGCCAACTCTTTTGATTCGGGCTTTTTGCCTCTTCTACGATTTTTTATGAACGGAAAAATATCTTTTGCAAAAGAGCTTACTTCGGAAACTTCCTTAAATGCATCATATTCCTGATTAAAAAAATACTCTCCTTTATTCACCAAGTTCTTCAACAGTACATAATCTACTTTTCCTTGTTGTGATAGAGCGTTGAAATCAATGGCAGACAACTTTTTGTTCCAGTCATTATAAAATGTGGAAAACCGCTGATAGTACTCTTCGGACTCTTGAACGATATAAGTCCGGTTCAAGGCCCAGTTATCCGCTTCAAATTCGGTAACGATATCAGCCATTTTGCTGTTCTGCGCGAAAGTGCACGAACTGACCAACGCTACAGCTATGATTCCTATTCTTTTTAAATCCATTTTGTTCGAGTTTAGTTTCTTACTTTATCCTCCTAAAGGTAATGATTGGTTTTTCTAAATTTTGATGGCTTCCCCTATTATTCCAATGTAACATCCATATACACCGAATGGCGGCCGTATGTTTCATAGAATGGTTTAAAAACAACTCCATCAATGGTAAATTCCAATGTTTTTGGGTTTCCTTCAATAGTACTGCCTATATTCTTGGCATTCAATGTTATCTTTCTCCAATCGTTTCGTGGTTCGGGTTCTTGGGCCACCAAAAGTACCGGTCCATAAAAAAGGCTTGCAATGTTTTGTTGGTCCATTACTGGGTCCAAATGGAATTGAAATGGCATTTGAACATCAATGACATCACCATTGTTCCATTTACGGTTCAGGGTCATGTAGGAACCGGGTTCTGCTTTTATCTTCTGCTCTTTACCATTCACTTTTACATAAAATCCTTTGGTCGCCCACTGTGGAACACGTATGTTCAAATCAAATTTTCCTTCGCCTTTAATTATTAACTGGGTGTTATCCGCTTTAGGAAAATCCGTTTTTTGCTCTATGGCAATATTCTTCTCTGTCCACTCCAAGGTTGAGGGCACAAAAAGGTTTACATATAGTGCGCTATTGTCCTTGTTCTTAAAATAAATGGAGTTTTGAAGCTTAGTGCTACTTTCCAAGGCCGTACCATTACAACAGGTAAATCCTGTCATATCCGCATTTCCAAATCTTTTGACGGAACCTGGCCGCAATGGCACATGGTAGGTGTTTGCCGGGCTGTCCTCTGCTACCGATGCCAAAATATGGTTGTATAGTCCACGCTCATAATAATCCATGAGCTCCGTCCGCTGGTCGAACAAGAATAAGTTTTTAGTCAGCTTCAACATATTGTAGGTGGCACAGGTCTCATTTTGTCCTCCTGCTGAAAAACCATTCTCGTACAAGGTAGCAGGTTGCCCGATGAAACATTCTGCATTGGTTGGATTCCTTGCTCCGGCCACACCCCCAATGCTGTACATATAATCATGCTTGGCCTTGTACCAGAAATTTTCGGCTACGCGATAGTACTCCGGAGATTCGGAATCGCGATAGATTTCAAGCGCCCCCATGATCTGTGGTATATGCTGGTTGGCATGCAACCCTCGGAAGGAATCGACATTTTTGGCCAATCCGTGGGAATGCTCCGCATCTCCAAAAAACATTTTGATGTTGTCAAACAGTTGTGCGACCTTAAGGTATCTCGGTTCATCGGTAATCCTATCCAATCGGGCCATGGCCTCGTTCATCCCACCGAATTCCCCGGCAATGTAGCTGTTCCACATACTGATCAATGTATCCGTTGGCAATAAGCTCAATCGGGCATACACCCAATCTCCCATTCCCTTGGCCACTTCCAAAGCTTTCTTGTTTCCACTTACCTCGTAGATATCCATTAAGCCTGCCAATATTTTGTGCAAAGTGTAATATGGTGCCCAAACTTGAGTTGGTTGGGTACCGTAAGATGCACCGTTTTCCAGCATAATAAACTGGTCCGGCGGATAGGCACTTATAAATCCTTTTCCCCAGTTCCAATAATCGGTTCGAATACCATTTTCGCTCAAATCCGAATCGTAAGTGGATTTTCCTGGGCCGTGGGGAACTTTAGTCGGGTCCGATTCATGCTCTCCACCAACCTTGGTAGGCTTTCCGGACATTTGAGACAGTTTGTAGAGCACTTCTACCATATAATCCATTTTATTGGCAAAATTGGCCTGCAGTTCCTCATCGTAACCAGTACTTGCATACGCCTGGGCGATGGCTGTTAAATAATGGCCCGTGGCGTGACCTCTTAACTTTGTTTCTTGGCTATCCCACACGCCCAATGGTTCAGCACCTTCCGGCTGTTCTTGTCCAAAGGCATTCCGGAACATGTACAAAAATGAGTCCGGGTTGGTCGCTGCCAATGTGTTGATGAACTTATCCCTATTTTCTATAAACTTTGTTTGTTGACCATCAGTATCCGAATCCAATCTTACTTGATTCAATCCAAACACTTCCAGTTTCATGTCAGGCGTTTTCACATCCTGTTTTGCCTTTACACTAATTTTTGCCTTGGGCTTAAAATCCGTCCCCGGAACCCTGCCGGTGACCACATAACTTCCCGCTTTGGTCACCTCGCTGTTATCTATCGGTGAAGGCCATAGAACCCTGACCTCCGGCCCTTTGACTCCATCACGATATGTTCCTTTGACATGGCGCGGCAATCTGGGCAAATAGCCCAGTTCCGTTTCTACCTCAACATCGGACACGCCGGTCAGGAACTCATTGTATAATTGAGGTGCATCAGAAGAGAATTTTGGCAGGTTGTCTTCAGGTTTTTCCCGTCTTACCACAGCATCCCCACCTTTGAGAGCAATATATCGAATCCTTGAAACCTGCTTTTCACTCAAAGGAATCCTATACAACCTAAAATCGTAAATCTTTGCTTTGAGGTAAGGATTTCCCGACACAATCGGTTTTCCTAAATAGAGTAAATTCTCATGAGTGAACAAATCCTCCAATTCCATTTCAACATTTTCAGTCTTTCCTGCTTCCTGTCCATTGACAAAAACACTTATGGATTTTGATGGAACATCAAAGACAAGTGCTAGATGGACCCATTGATTCGTTTCAATTTCCACATCTGGGGAAAGCACCTCATATCCTGATTTGCCATCCAATATGACCTGAGCTTGGAACCCTTCTTGTTCTTTGGTTCCGAATGGGGCAACAAAAAAATGCGTCCTATTGTCTTTTCCAAAATCAAAAAGAAGCTGTCCCGGTTCCTTCGACTGAAAATTCACCCAGGTTGCAATACTGATGGATTCCTCACTTTGCACAGATTCACCCGGAATGGAAATATAGGATTTACCGTCACCTGGGAGTGAAAGTACTTTTTTAAATTGCTCATCATCTTTAAAATCAATTTCGCCGTAAGCTCTTGCGTGCAAATTATTCCTGGACCAATCTTTGGCATCTCCATCAAAAATATATCTGGCAATCATTCCGGTCTCCCCAATTCCATCCAAAATCTGGTTACCACTCTGCGCGTGTACCAAACTCATTTGGGCAGTGAATAGAAAAAATACTGCACCGACAAAAAACTTACTTATATTCATAATAACTCGTTTACTCCTATAATTTTACTAACCAATGGTTTACTGTTGTTGTTTTTCTAATTGTAGATTTCCTCCCATGAGGGCGGGTCGACATCCATCAAATGTTTTACAAAAAAGTCCTTACGCTTCCTCTCACCAAATTCCCCGCCGGAGGAATGTCCCATGCCGGGTATGGTGACCAACTCAAAATCTTTATTGGCTTTGATCAATGCATTGGCGAATTGCATAGTACTGGCGGGATCTACGTTATCATCCACTTCTCCCAGTATCAACATTAAATCACCACCCATTTGACCTGCATTTTCAACATTGGAGCACTCGGCATAATGTGGCCCTATGGGATAGCCCATAAACTGCTCGTTCCACCAAATCTTATCCATTCTATTGTCGTGGCACCCGCAGGAAGATACGGCTACATCATAAAAATCAGAATTGAACACCAATGCTGCAGCTGCGTTTTGCCCACCTGCCGAAGTCCCGAAAATGCCCACGTTTTCAGCATCCATATACGGATATTTTTTAGCGGCTTCGCGAATCCAAATTTTTCTATCGGGAAAACCGCCATCTTTGAGATTCTTCCAGCATACATCGTGAAAGGCTTTTGAGCGGTTGGAAGTCCCCATACCATCTATCTGTACCACAATGAATCCCAGTTCCGCTAAAGATGACATGGACCAGTAGTACGACCTAAAATCCTTGGGGACAAATGAACTGTGAGGCCCTGCATAAATATATTCGATTACAGGGTATGTTTTGTTGGGGTCAAAAGAAGTCGGTCTTATGATGACTCCCCAGATATCGGTAACACCATCCCTGCCTTTGGCCGTAAAAACCTCAGGAGCTATCCACCCCTCCTGCAATAATGCGGAATGGTCGGCCTTTTGTAATTGCATTAAGGTCTTGGCATTTTTTGAAGATTTTAAAAGTGTTACAGGCGGGGCATCCACCCTAGAGTACTGATCTACATAATATTCATAGTCTTCCGAGAAAGTAAGTTGATGGTTCCCGTTTTCTTTGGTGAATCGGGTCAAGTTCCTACCATCAAAATCTATTTTAAAGTAATGAAGGAAGTATGGGTCCTGCCCTTTATCCATCCCACTGGCCGTAAAGTACACCTCTCTATTCTCTTCATCCACATGAATGACATTTCGCACTACCCATTCTCCTTTGGTAAGCTGTTTTTTTACTTTTCCCGTTTCTCCATCGTACAAATAGATATGGTTCCATCCATCCCTTTCCGATGTCCATATAATTTCCTTTCCATCATCAATATCGTACCTGTACTTTTTGCTGCTATAGTCAATAAAGGTTTTGCTGACCTCATTTACCAGCACTTTTACCGCTCCAGTATTTGCATCAACCGCTATTACTTTGTAAGCTTGGTGACCTCGTTGATTATATTCAAAGGTAAAGGCACTGCTATCTTCTCTCCATTCTATATTATTCAACCCAAATTGATGGCTAAACTCATCGGTAGGAACTTGGATATGTTTCTTTTTCCCAACCAAAAACAATTGTGGGCTTTTGAACGGGAGCTCATCTCCTGGCTTTAAATAATCCCTGGATTGCAATTTGGGCTGAAACTGGTCCCCTGGACTGGATTCCACAAAATATATTTTACGTTCATCTCCTGGACGCACCTTGTATGCCATGATTTTTTCCCCATCCGGTGCCCATTTTATGTAGGTGGAATAGAAAAAACCCGGAGCGCCATCATAGCTCAACCGGGTTTCTTCATCTGTCGAGGTATTTTTGATATAAAGGTTGTGATTCTTGATATATGCCAACATAGTGGAATCGGGGGACATCACAGGTGGATTATTGGTCTCATCGAACCTGCTGCCCCAATAGCCCCAATCTCTTTTTGGGTCTTCAGTTTTTGACTCTACAATTGTTAATTCCTGCTGATTGGGATTAAAGGAAACTATCTTTTCATCAAAAGTAAATTTCAACGCTGCCATATCGGCATCAAATTCCAGTTCGCTGATGTCTATGTGGTTGGCATCTATATCTTTCTCAAATTTCTCGGACAACAATTTGGCCAATACAGCATGATCAAAACATTTTTCTTGGGTTTTCTCCGAGGGATTTACCCATAAGTATTCTTTTCCTTCCGGGGTATTGTTTACATACCATAGTAGGTTATTTTCTTGCCAATGAAAATTCTTAGGCGAGTTTGTGACCTTGTCCCGAAACAAAGAATCCAGCGAAATCGCCTTTTTATATTCCGCTAAAGTTCCTTGGGCTAATGATGTACCGAAGTTTATAAGTATAAAAAATACACTTATTTTTTTGACAAAAGATTCCATAGTTTAAATAAGTCTAAAACTATAGATAATCTCTGGTTGTACATCGATTCATATTACCAGATACTTATACTATATTACCCTTAACGCTTTCATTACTGCGCAAAAAAAGCGATTAATTGATTAAGAACCTCCAAAATGCAAAAGAAAACCTGTGGGAAGAAAACAATTTTAATGAAACCTTTCCGGTGAGAGCGGGGCGATGTCCATTAGTGGTTTTGAACCATTCACTTCTTGCGACACCAGCTTTCCAGTTATTGGCCCCAAGCTCCAACCCATCATAGCGTGACCTGCCGCTATGGTCAGGTTATTATATGTTGTGGTTTTGCCAATAAACGGCAATCCATCCGGTGATACCGGCCTGAGTCCAGAGCTAGCACAATCTTGTTCTTCTGAAAGTATGGTAAAATCTCTATAGTGCGTCTTAACGGCATTGGCCAAAGCCGCTACACGTTCTTTTTGAATGGTGTCGTTATTGCCGGAAAACTCCATCGTACCCGCAAATCGGGTAAAGCCATCCATCGGGGTAATCGCCATTCGAGCATCCACCAAAATAGTGGGTAAGGTTATTCCCGTTGGTCTCCTAACATCCACACTGTAGCCTTTTCCACCTTGGATAGGAACTTTAAGCCCCATTGTTTTCGCTAGTTTTGATGTCCAGCTCCCACTGGCCAATACGAACTCATCAGCCTCATAATTGCTATCCTGAGTCCTCAATGAGACTATTTGCTTCCCCATTACGTTAACGTTTTCAACCTTTTGACCCAACTTAAAATCTACTCCATGTTCCTGTAGCCAAGTTTTTAGTTCCTCCATAAAATGATTGGGAGTCATATGGGCATCACACTTGTAATGAACGGCTCCCCTTACTTGGTCGGATAGTACAGGTTGTACTTTTTTTAAATCTTCTTGCGACAATATGGAAACCTCCAAACCTTCTTTTATGGCTTTTTTGGCCACTTCATGCTCCTCCTTTTCAGATTTCTCGGTACAATACGCCATCAAGACCCCTTTTCTTTCGTAATGAAAGTCGAAATCGTGAAAAGCCAATAATTCTTCATAAAGTGCCCTACTTTTTAAATTGAGTTCTTTGAGCACGGGCAATGCTTTTTCAACATTGGAAACTGTTGCAGACTTTTTAAATAATAGTGCCCATTTGAAGAAATCCATATCCCATCTGGGCTTCATATAAAATGGGCTGGAACTATTGAGCATCCATTTAAGACCTTGGGTAATTATTCCCGGAGCGGCCAAAGGAACAAAATGACTTGGTGTAATATATCCTGCATTGATATAAGATGTTCCGCCATCCATATTGGTTTGGTCCAAAACGGTGACTTTATGTCCATCTTTCACCAAATAATATGCACTACAAAGCCCGGAGATCCCTCCCCCTACAACTATTACTTTCTTCATTCTGAAAATTGATTTACAGTACTTGGAACCCATGTGCGTATGGGTCATCGTCATCTATAATGATATTATTATAGCCTGTTACCTGTGCCCACCCCTGAATACTGGGCACAATGGCCTTTTTACCGGACAAGGTGGTCTGCTGCTCTATCCTTCCAATAAACTTGCTCCCAATAAAACTTTCATGAATAAAGTTCTCGTTCGCGCCCAACTTTCCTTTGGTATATAATTGTGCCATACGAGCCGATGTTCCCGTACCGCAGGGAGAACGATCTATGGCCTTATCCCCGTAAAAAACTGCATTTCTTCCCGAAGATGTCGGGTCCAAAGGGTCTCCGGTCCAAAGCATATGGCTCACATCCCTGATAGTAGGATCTTCCGGATGCACAAACATGTCAGGATACTTTTCATTGATACGCTTTCGTACCACTTGGGAATAATGTATGATTTGGCCAGCGGTAAAATTATGTACGCCTTTAAAGTTTTCCTGGGGATCAACGATTGCATAGTAATTTCCACCGTAGGACACGTCAAAGGTTATCTGGCCTAGTTCCGGACACTCCACGGTCAAATTTTCAGCGGCCAAATAGGATTTTACATTGACCAATTTTACCCAATCCACTTTTTTGCCCGTTTGGCGGTACTCAATTTCCACCAATCCTGCTGGGGCTTCCATCTTAATTTTTCCCTGTATTTTGGGAACAATCAATCCCTCCTCTATTGCTACGGTAATGGTACCGATGGTTCCATGTCCGCACATGGGCAGACAACCAGAGGTTTCAATAAAAAGTATTGCAAAATCATTATTCGGATTATGCGGCGGAAGCAAAATGCTCCCGCTCATCATATCGTGCCCACGTGGCTCGAACATCAATCCTTTTCTGATCCAGTCAAAATCCTTGAGAAAATGCTGTCTTTTTTCACTCATGTTTGCCCCGATCAAGTTGGGACCTCCACCTGCCACTACGCGTACGGGGTTGCCACAGGTATGTGCATCAACACAAAAAAAAGTTTTTCTTGCCACTAGCGCTCTTTAAAAAACCATCTTAATTTTTATTTTCTATCCCTTGAGATGTTCTGGTAACAACGACTGCGGAAAGGATTGATAGCTAACCGGTCTGACCCATCTATTAATGGCGTGCACACCAACTGCCGTAAACCTAGAATCCGTAGATGCCGGATAGGGTCCTCCGTGCTGCATGGACGGACATACTTCCACTCCTGTAGGAACACCGTTATAAATGATCCTGCCCACTCTATTCTGCAAAGCATCCACCACTTCTATCAAATTGATGGTATCATTCTCTTCCGCGATAAGGGTGCCTGTCAACTGCCCTTCCAATCCTTCGATTATTTGAAAGAGTTCGGTATCATCCTTACATTGTACCACTAACGAAAATGGGCCGAAAACTTCTTGGTGCAATTTTGGATTGGCCAAAAATTCACTACCTGAAACCGTTGCTACCGCTGAAGCTGCATAATTCGGTTCCAAATCAGCATCTACTTTACCTACTACTTCAACCCCAGATTGGGATGTTACATCAGCTTCTTTTTTCTCGTAGCCGCTCTTAATGTTCGGGTGCAGCATGCATTGCGGATCCAACGCAATCGTTTCCTTGGCCAACTCGGCTATGAAACCTTCTGTGTGGTCATTCTTTATGGTCAATAGCAGGCCTGGATTGGTACAAAATTGGCCAGTTCCCAACGTGATAGATCCTGCGTAAGTATTTGCAATCTCTCCTCCTCTTTGGGATATTGCGTCCGGAGTTATGATTACAGGATTGATACTTCCCATCTCTGCAAATACCGGAATAGGTTCTTCTCTTTTTGCAGCGATATCGAACAATGCCCTTCCACCTGTAATACTACCTGTGAAGCCCACTGCTTTGACCTTGGGATGGTTTACCAAATCCACTCCTGCTTGGACTCCTCCGTTGATGCTGGAAAACACTCCTTTGGGCATGCCTGTTTTCTCTACTGCCTTAACAATGGCTGAAGCCACCAATTCGGATGTACCTGCATGCATGGGGTGGGATTTAACGATAACTGGACAACCGGCTGCCAGTGCACTTGCCGTATCACCTCCGGCCGTTGAATAGGCCAATGGGAAGTTACTTGCTCCAAATACAGCCACGGGGCCCAAAGGAATCATTGTTTTTCTCAAGTCCTCCTTGGGCATAGGTTTTCTATCCGGCTCGGCCGCATCAAATGTATTGCTCCTCCAATCCTCGGTTTCCACCAGTTTTGCAAAGGAACTCAATTGGTTCATGGTCCTGCCACGCTCACCAATCGCCCTACCTTCGGGAAGTCCTGATTCCTTGGTATAGGTATCTATCAATTCTTGATCCAATGCTTGAATCTCATCTGCAATGGCATTTAAAAAAGCAGCCCTTTGCTTACCGGGCACACTTCTATACACTTTAAAGGCATCCCATGCGGCATCTACCGCCTTTTCAATTTCCTCCTTTGTTACTTCTACAAAAGTTGTGGGGTTTTCCTTGTTTAGTTTAGGGTTGATGGTCTTGAACTCAACCTCTCCATTTGCACTAAATTCTCCTGCGATACAGTTTTTACCTGTAATCATACTACACTTTTTAGGTTTTTATATTCTGGGAGCTCTGGTCTGTTTTTCATGGCTTCCTCAATAACCTTGAGCACCCGCTCCCTTTCTTCTCCTTGCAAGGGCAATCTTGGGGCCCTAACATTTTCAGTTCCAATTCCTGTGGCCACTTCGGCCAATTTTATGTTCTGTACCAACTGCGGGCTTATATCCAGTTCCAACAATGGCATAAACCATTTATATATGGACAGGGCCTCGTTTATTTTACCTGCCTTGACGAGTTCGTAAATGGCTACCGTTTCTGCAGGGTAGGCACAAACCAATCCTGCCACCCAACCATCGGCTCCTATCACAAGACTCTCAAGTCCCAAAGTATCAACACCTGTGAATACCTTGAACCTGTCTCCAAAACGGTTTTTTAAACGTATTACATTGGTGATGTCCCGTGTTGATTCCTTTACTGCTTGGATGTTATCACATTCTGACAACTCCTCCATCATATCCAAAGTTACCTCAATTTTATAATCTACCGGATTATTGTAAATCATGATAGGCAAAGATGTACTGTTTGCGATGGCTTTAAAGTACACAACGGTTTCGTGGTCGGTTGCCTTGTAGCGCATTGGAGGTAAAAGCATTAGTCCCTGCGCCCCTACCTTTTCTGCATGCTGGGCAACTTCTATGGCTTCTTTTGTGCTTTGCTCGGCTATATTGATAATCACAGGAACTTTACCATGGACTATCTTTAACGAGGTTTTTATCAAGGTCTCTTTTTCCTCTTTGGTAAGTGTACTTGCCTCACCCAAGGTTCCTCCAAGAATTATCCCGTGTACACCGGCATCCAGTTGTGCGTTAATATTTTTCTCAAACATGGCAAGGTCCAATTCGTCCTCGCTTGTGAATTTTGTGGTTACAGCGGGCATAACCCCTTCCCAATGTATCATAATGCTATATATTTTGATTACAAAAATAGATGACTAAATTTCAAGGATAAGCTTCATTATTAACGAATACTAATACTATATTAACCCAAATATTGGTTCAGGTCATAATTATGATGATATTCGTATAAAAAGTAGTGAAAGTTCTTCCGTTTAAAATTCCGAAACCCAAAGATGAAGCCTTGGTCTATCAAGTAGACCGGGAACGGGTTTTTTATGACCAACTTCACCAACATGCAGAAATACAAATAAGTTATATTGCCAAAGGTGCAGGGTCCTTAATCGTGGGCGACTCCATTAGTGATTATAAGGAGGGTGATATCTTGGTCATAGGAGGATATGTCCCACATGCTTTTAAGAGCGATGTTTCCTTTTCTCCAACATCGCTTATGTACACTCTTTTTTTTGACATCAATTCTTTTGGAAAGGAGTTTTTCCGTATTACAGACCTTGCATCCACAAAGGAATTCTTCAAAAAATCGGAACTTGGAATGCGGGTCATATCCAATAAAGACATCATTATTGGAGAGTTCAACAAACTAAAGACTCAAAATAAAATAGAGCAAATAGCCACTCTGTTGGTCATTATAAACCGTATAACACAATCCCAAACAACACCTCTCTCCTCATTTGTTTACCGCAAGTCTTTTTCCGATGATGAGGGCAAGCGCATGAACGATGTTTTTAAATATGCCATGGACCGCTACCACGAACCTATTAGTTTGGATGAAATAGCCGATGTGGCCAATATGAGCAAAAATGCATTTTGTAGGTATTTTAAAAAACGGACGAACAAGACTTTTTTCCAGTTTCTTATTGAGATTCGAATAGAAAATGCCTGTAAGCTTATTCTAGGAAGTCCAGAACTGGCTATTTCATTGATTTCCGATCAATGCGGATTTAACAACATTGCCAACTTTAACAGAAAATTCAAGGAATTGAAAGGATGTTCCCCCACCCAGTTCCGGGCGCAATTTTAAAATCCATATCTATATAAAAAAACGGATGGGAAATCCCATCCGCTTATGCACTAAATAACAAACTCAAAACAATTACAACAATTTGTTTTATCGTTTACACCTTTTCCCTAGTAGCCAGGATTCTGGCTCAGGTTTGTGTTGGTGTTAAGTTCTTCCAGACCTATGGGAAACAAAATAGTGTGTTCTCCTTGTGGAGTATGGTTATACCAATTCTTTGTCTGGTACACACCAAATCGAATCATATCGGATCTTCTTCTTGCCTCTGCAGCGAACTCCCATCCCAATTCATCCAAAAATCGACCGTATGGCACAGCAGATTGGTCTCCTGGTTCGTCTATGGTTCCATCTTCGGCCAACGTTCCATACTCCACCGTGGTATCCCCTTCAAGTTCAGTTCCTGTAACGGTGGCCTCGGCAGGATCTTCAAAAGAACGTAAACGAACCTGCGTTACTATGGTAGCTGCTTCATCGGCTCGGTTAGTCCTTAGGAGAGCTTCGGCCTTCATCATAAGTACATCTGTATATCTAAGAAAAGGGAAATCAACGCTGAGTCCTCCGGTGGCACCAGATTCTATTTCATACTTACCACATCTAAAACCGTCTGTAAAATCACAATCGTAAATACTTGGCATCTCCTTTCTTAGGGTCATTACCACACTGCCATCGGAAGCGTTCAATTGGTCTCCCATCAACCAGGTATCCGCCAAGCGTTTATCATTGGCATTATAACTATCTATAAATTGTGGATTACAACTAGACCCTCCCCAAGGTTGGGCCTGCATATCAAAAACCAATCTATGATCTGGCAAAAGCATTTTCATATGGGCGCTCCAATCTCCTGCAAATATTTGATCGTAAGGAATCGCGAACACCATTTCCGGATTTCCTTGGTTCTCTGTACTAAAGATATCGGAGTAATTCGACGATAGCTCAAAAGCTCCGCTGGATATAATTTCATCACACGCATCGATAACGTTTCCCCATTGGGCGGTTCCTGTATATACCTCGGCGTTTAAATACACACGTGCCAGAACATGATAAGCAGCCCACTTCGTCATACGACCATAGGTCGATTGATCTACGACCTCGGTAAGGTTGGGTATAACCTCTGTCAACTCGGATACAATAAAGTTGTACACTTCTGCACGTGGGCTCTGTACCGGAAGTTCATCACTATAACTAGCTATAATGGGAACGTTACCATGGGTGTCTACCAACATAGAATAGTACAATGCCCTTAAGGCCCTCATTTCTGAAATAATGGCAGATGCCTGCTCTTCGCTCACCGGTAGTTCTCCAGATTCGACTTGTAGAATCACCCTATTGGCACTATTGATCCCATTAAAACAGGTAATCCATGTGTTTCTTGGTTGCCATTGGGTCTCTGTCCATTCATGAAAGTGCATTCTTTTGTATGTACCTCCATCATCCCAACCATTGGGGCGTGTTGGAGTCACGAACATATCGCCGGGCTCTTCCTGCAAATCAAAATATCCTTGCCAACCCATTACAAATCGCATTGGCGTGTAGGCGGATGCCATAACCGAAATGATATCGGATTCCGAAGGTACAAAAGAGGATTCGGTCACTTCCGAGAACACTTCTTCCTCCAAGTCGGTACAGGCTATTGGCAAGAGCAATAAACTTGCCAGGAGCGTCAAAATTTTTGGTCTAAGTGAATTCACTTTGTTCAATATATTTTTCATGATATTTTTTTTAGAATGTGAAGTTGATTCCCAATGTAAATGTTCTGATGGAGGGGTACTTATCCCTGTTATCATTACCTGGAACGATTCCATCGTTAGGAGTGCGGTTTCTATTTACTTCTGGGTCTATCCCCTTATATCCCGTAATAGTTGCCAAGTTCAGTCCGGATGCATATATACGGAAGCTTTGGGCAAACTTGATGGCATCCTTTGGCAGTGTGTATCCCAAGGTAACGTTATCTATCTTTAGGAAATCCCCGTCTTCTACATAGTAGCTCACAAATCGTTGTACATCTTGCAGGACAGCTTTTCCATAAACCATATCATAAGCGGAGTCCAATGTATTGTAACTGATGGTCGGGTTTTCGTAGAACATTCTGGAAAAATTCAATATTTGATAATCCAATGCTCCTCTTAAATTTACCATCAAGTCCCAGTTCTTATACTTAACCGTATTGTTCCAGCTATAGTAGGCTTTTGGCAAACCGTTGCCCAGTACTTGTCTATCGTCGGTCGTGGCCTCGGTTGCAGGAACAAGTGTACCATCCGGGCGTTCTATGACCCATATGCCGTCATCAGTAATATCCACACTTTTTAATCCATAAAAGTTCCCTATGGGCTGACCTTCCTGTACCCTGTGGGTACTAATCTGTATTGGCTCGCCCGTATATCCCTCGTCAAAGAAATCATTGGTCAATTGGAACTCGCCGTTGGACAATGATACTACTTCGTTTGTATTTGTGGAATAGGTAAGGTTAGCGGTCCATTCGAAGTTATCCGTTTGAAAAGGGGTTACGTTCAATAGAAACTCAAGACCTGTATTTTTAATCTGAGCTACGTTTGCCGCAATTGTACCAAAAAAGTAAGGAGGTGTCGGTACGCTATAATTGAGCAGTGCATCCTTTGTGGTTCTGTTATAATAATCTACGGAACCATTGATACGGCCATCCAGCACCCCAAAATCCAACCCTAGGTTAAACTCTTCCTTTTTCTCCCAACGTAGGTTTGGATTTGCATTACGCGACGGCACCAATTCTCTTACCCATTGGCCATTGTTCAAGAAATAATCTCCATACGTTAGTCCGCTCAAAGCTTGGTAATTAGCTCCTGCATTGATTCCTGTAATACCAAACCCCGTTCTTAACTTAAGATTGGACAGCCAATCCCAGTTATCCGCGAAAGACTCCTGATCTACACGCCAACCTAGAGAAATACCAGGAAAGTTTCCCCATTTGTTATCTTCACCAAATCTGGAAGATCCTTCACGACGCATACTTGCCATTAAAAGATAACGATCATCGTAGTTGTAGGTGACCCTCGAGAAAAATGCGATCAATTTATCGGAATACTTATCACTTCCCATACCTGCTTCACCCAATTGCAGACCTTGACCACTGCCTAAATTATTGTAGGTGAATCCATCTGTTGGGAAACGACGGTTGGTTGCCCAAAAGCCCTCGGTGGTATTGTCCTCGTAGTTATATCCTACCAGACCGGTAACTTTATGCTTTCCAAAACTGTTATCATAATCCACGGTAAACTGCCCATAGTTTCCAACATAATCATTGGTCCCCCTTGATGCAAAGCCCTCTTGCCCATTTTTAGTAGTGGAAACATGGTTTTTTGTTTGATAAAAACCTCTAATATTTGAATCTCCTTTGCGTGTATAGAGTCCTTTCACCGTAAGATTATCCCCAAAATCATAGCTCAGGGAAAAATCGAACCTAGTGTTCCTATATCTGTTCTGACCAATTGTTTCCTGTATATAGGCAACAGGGTTATCATAGAAGTACACATCTCTTTCGTACCAGGTACCATCTTCGTTATAAACAGGCTCCGTTGGGTTCCTAATCAAGGCCTGTCTGTATATGTACGGGTTAAAGCTTGTTCCGTCGCCCAAGGCATTAAAGGTCTGTTCGCTCAATATCACCCCAACGTTTGCCTTTAATCTGTCATCGAACATGGCATGGTTCACACTTACTCTTGCGGTATGCCTCTTGTTATCGGATTTTAGAAAAATACCTTCGATATCCCTATAGTTCAATGAGGCCGTCATATTGGAAGTTGAATTACCTGCCCTGAAAATCAGGTTATGTACTTGGCTGTAGGCATCGCGGGTAATTTGGTCAACCCAATCTGTATCGGATCCAAAGTCCTCAACATTTGCACCATTAAAAGTGTAACCTTCATTAAATTTTTGTCTCAACTCTCCAGCATCCAGAAAGTTCAATCTATCAGCAATGGTGGACAAAGATGCATACCCATTATATTCAATGGTCGGTTTCATATCTGCACTACCCTTTTTTGTGGTAATGATGATTACACCATTGGTACCACGCGTTCCATAAATAGCTGTCGCCGAACCGTCTTTCAATACATCTATCGATTCAATATCTTCTGGCGCTACAGTATTCAAACTTCCGGGAACTCCATCTACCAAAACCAACGGATTCGACCCACCTGTTAGCGAGGAAAAACCCCGTAAGTTGATTTGCGTTCCTTCCGTGGGGTCGCCCGAAGGCGCGGAAACGGACAGACCAGCAACCTTACCTTGTATAAGCTGCGCGGCATCCTTTACATTTCCCTGTACAAAGTCCTCGGACTTTACTGTTGCCACGGAACTGGTTACATCGGCACGTGTTTGCGTACCGTAACCTATCACAACTACTTCTGACAATTGCTGTAAATCTTCTTTCAATACTACATTGATAGAACTGTTTCCCTGAACAGCAATCTCTTGGGTCAAAAAGCCTAGATAGGAAAAGACAAGTACAGCATCCGATTGGGATATGGTAATTTCATAGTTACCATCAAAGTTGGTTGCAGTTCCGTTGGTAGTGTTCTTCTCTAGAACGGCCGCACCGGCAATCGGGATACCCTGCTCGTCCGTAACGCTACCTGTAATTGTTTGTTGAGAGTATCCAGCTTGCCAAATCAAAAGGCAAAACACGGAAAACAGAAACTGTTTTTTTCCCAAACATTTTTTGAATAAAAAGCTAGCCAATTTCATAATACATGTTTAGTTTGTTTAGTTAATTGCTTTCATAAAATCGATACTCCGTTATTCTTTAAAATGAGTTAAGAATTAAGAAGCGTTAAATTTACACTTGTAAATGTAATCTTCTGAATACTAAGTTTTCGGGAAATATTATCCGGTTTTGATACTATATTGACCAATAGGTGGGTATTTTACATATATAACCGTTTTAATCCTATCAGTCAGAAAACAACAAGTATGTTTTCAACACTTAATAGTTATTAAATCGTTATTTCATGAGAAGACGAAAACAATCTGCCCTTCAGAACAAAAAGTCATCATTTTAAATGATTCCCGTTTCTAAAAAAAACTATACAAAACATTAACTTTAAGGATTCAATTCAAATTGATTGTACACGGTAATAGACATAGAGACCACAGGGAACGGAATCAAGGGCAACAAGATTACCGAAATCTCTATTTTTAAATATGATGGTGGTCAAATTGTGGGCGAGTTCACGTCCTTGGTAAACCCCATGGCTCCCATCCCTTATTTTATTACAGGACTTACGGGAATCGATGATCAAATGGTGCAAAATGCACCAACGTTTAAGGAGATTGCCCCAAACGTTTTGCGCATTACTGACGGCTGTATTTTTGTGGCCCACTCCGTTAACTTTGATTACGGGGTGATCAAAGAGGAGTTTCGACAAATCGGAGTGGACTTTACCCGTAAAAAACTTTGCACGGTCCGCCTATCCAGAAAGTTGATACCGGGCCTTCGCTCCTATAGTTTGGGGAAACTATGTTCTGCAGTGAACATTCCATTGGTGGATAGGCACCGTGCTCGCGGAGATGCCCATGCCACCGTTCTGCTGTTCGAAAAACTCTTGGAGCAACCTGAATCCGAACTGGTATTCAAAAGGTTTTTGAACGCCAGAAGTCAAGAAGCTACCCTCCCGCCCCATTTGTCCAAAGCTGTTTTTGATAAAATCCCCCAACAACCGGGCATCTATTATTTTATGAACCAGAAAGGGGAGATTATCTATGTCGGAAAGGCCATCAACCTAAAAAAACGGGTGTTGGGGCACTTCTATGACAAGAGCCGTAAAGAACTTCAAATGTGCAGTGAAACGGCTAATATTGATTTTAAGTTAGCAGGCAGCGAATTAGTGGCCCTGTTGATGGAATCCGCAGAAATAAAACGACTGTTCCCTCCTTACAACCGCGCTCAAAAAAGACAGGGCAAGCAATATGCCATTTTCACCTACGAGGATAGAAACGGGATTATGCACTTGGCATACAATATTATTAAGGGTGTTCCAAGTCCGTTGAAAGTCTTCCATAATCAAACTGAATGCCGAGCGTATTTGGAAGAAGTCTGCAAAAGTTTTTCGCTCTGTCCTAAATATTGCCATCTACAAGAGACAACAGCCGCTTGCTCACATCATGAAATTGATACCTGCGAAGGAATTTGCAGGGGCGAAGAAACGTCACAGGATTACAACCAAAAAGTCGAGGAAGCGATAGTTCACATGAAAATGCTATCATCGGAAGTTCGCATAATCAAAGAAAAAGGCAGGGCGGAAAATGAGAGTGCGGTGGTTTTAATTGCCGACGGCATCTACAAAGGCTTTGGTTTTATTGATACTGATATTGAAATATCCACATTGGAGGATATCGAAGCTTTTATTACACCACAGAAGCATACTTTGGAAACTGAAAGTATTCTTACCCAATATTTTTTGAAGCATAGCAAAAGTCAAGTGCTTGCCACCTAAAACTATGATGTAGGTCTTAGCACCACTTTAAATTGAGCAGTATCCTTCAACTCTTGAAAACCTTGATGCAGATTGCTCTGCTCAACGGCATAGGGGTAAAAGGTAATCGGTTCTATACACACCATGTTCCGAACCTCCGTCCAACACATAAAATTGCCAAAACCTTCGGTTTCAATACAGATTTCCTTTTCATCCTTTAGTGTGATGGAAGTACAATCATCCACTTGTAACGCTCGGCTCCCAACGGCCAACACTTCATCCAAAGAAATCTCTTTGCCCTTTGCCAAAATTACAGGTGATTTTGAGTGCAGTTTAAATGCTGGATGGTATCCCAACATAAACGGCATTGCCTCTTCTCCCGAAACCTTAAAATGGATTTCAAGGCTGTTATCCGTCAACAAAAATGATTTCTCAAACCTAAAATCGTAGGGCCAGGTAAGTTTTTCTTCTGTTGATTTCTCTGGGAACTTTGAGTTGTACACTTCTGTTCCCGATTGATACTCCTTCGCAAAAACCGCGGATGTCTCTGTTTGATGTTCCAATTGGTAATCCATTTGGCGTAAAAGCCCATGTTGATCCTGCACAGCTTCTCCTTTCGGTGTTTTTACGCGAAACCCGGCCTCGTTCACCGGACCGATGATGGGAAACATTTCCGTATCGGCGCTTCCCCAACCAGGGCTCCCCTTTTGGTGGATAAATTGGTGACCGTTAACTTCGTAGCCTACCAGCTCTCCTGCATCAATTTTTACTGTGGTATTATTTACGCTAAGTGTTACCATTATTTTGTATTTATCAATCGGTAGATGAGAATTGCTGTACGCTTGGTCAAGGCTTCAATAGTGTTCAGGTTAACGGTTTCTTGAGGCGTATGCGCATTACTTCCCATGGTTCCCAGACCGTCCAGCCCATCCACATATTCAGCCACGAAGGACACATCGGCCGCTCCCCTTTTTCCTGGGTCGTAGGCCAACACCTCTCCTTGTTTTAGGTCCAGGCTCACTTCGTTCAAAGTTTGTAGCAAAGCTAGATTACCTTCCGTAGGTTGCATGGCAGGGTAACTATCCGTAAAACTTACACTTGCAGAGGTCTGCGGCAAGTTATTGGCAACGATTTCCCTCATCTTGTTCCTAGCACGCTCCTTTTGCTCTTCCGATATAAATCGAAGCCCCCCTTTTACCACAGCTTTCTGAGCGACCACATTGGTTTTCCCAAAAGCATCGCCCTTACTGGTCAATTCATCATAATTTACGAAGGTGCCCCCAAGCAAAACACCTGGATTGAAGGTCAACAGGTCTTCACCTTTGACATCGGTATAAAATTGATGAAGGATTCTGGACATTTCAAAAATGGCGCCAGCACCAGTACCTTCACTAAAAATTCCAGAGGAATGGGCCCGTTTTCCCTCCACCTCTACGGCCCAACCGGAAGCTCCTCTTCGGGCCACGGTGGCATAGTTAAATCCGGTGGAGGTTTCAAAACCAAGGGCAATATCGCTTCGCTTGGCTGCATCAATCAAATCTTTCCTGCTTATTGACAACGGCTTGCCTGTACTCTCTTCATCCCCTGTAAATGCCACAACGATCTGTGCATTCTCCAACAGTCCGTTTTCGGACAGTGCCTTTAAGGCATACAGCACAATTACATCACCACCTTTCATATCGTTGCCGCCTGGGGCGTGGGCAATACTATCGTTTACCATTTCAAATGTTTGAAACGGGCTGTCTTCTTCAAAAACGGTGTCCAAATGCCCTATCAGCAACAGTTTTTTTCCCTTGTTTCCGGTGGTTTCCGCAAAAAGATGACCTGAACGGTTCATCTCTGCGGGCATTTCTATCCAGTTGGTCTCAAAACCAATTTGGTCAAAGGCATCTTTAAAAACCATACCCACTTCCTTCACACCTTTGGCGTTCAGGGTACCACTATTAATGTTGACCACTTTTTCCAAAAAATCTATGGCTTCGGCATTGTTCTGCTCTATGGTAGAGACAATCTTTTTTTCTGTTCTGGAAAGTTTTTGTGCAGAAACCGAAGCAACAAAAAGCATTGCAATAAGGCTGGAAGTATATTGAATTTTCATGGTGGGTTATTTTGTCTGCCAAGTTATCAATTTAGAATGATAAACACCAAGTCGGGCAGCATCTTCTACTCGAACTGGATGGCCTTAACAGGTGTAATCTTGGTGATGATATAGGACGGTATCAAAAGCATCAGCAAACAAAGCAACATTACCCCAACATTCAATAACAAAATGGTGGGTACGTCTATGTACACGGGAATGTAATCGATGTAATACTCCTCGGGGTTCGGAAACTTGAACATCCGGTACTTGTTCTGGAGAAAAATAACCCCGAGACCAATCAAATTACCCCAAAAAAGCCCAATACCGATTAAATAGGCCGCGTTGTACAAGAACACTTTTCGAATGCTCCAGTTGGCAGAGCCCAATGCCTTTAAAATCCCTATCATTTGGGTACGTTCCAAAATAAGGACCAGCAAAGCGGTGATCATATTGATGCCGCCCACAATAATCATGATACCAATAATGAGGGCAATATTAAAATCAAACAGACCTATCCATTCAAATATGCGGAAGTATTTGGATTTGATGTTCTGGGTATCCAAGACCGATAGAGTATTGTTGTAGATTTCGTTGCTTTTCTCATCTAATTGGCCAAAATCGTCGATAAAGACCTCAAAGTTTCCAATCTGGTTTTCGTCCCAACGGTTCATTAATTGAATATGACGGATATCCACAAAAACGTAGGTTTCATCAAACTCCTCAAAACCGCTATCGTAAATACCAACAATTTCGAACCTACGATTGTTCGGCGGTTTGGACGCATCCCCATCACGCAGAAAAAAGGAAAAGAAACTATCGCCAACTTTTAATTGTAACCTATTGGCCATCAAACTGGAAACAAGCACTTCTTCATTAAGGTCGCCGCTGTAATCGGGAAGCCTTCCATCGACCAAATATTCTTTAAAAGTACTCCAATCGTAATCGGTGCCCACTCCTTTGGCCAACATCCCCTCGAACGTTTCGGCCGTTCGGATAATCCCTCCTTTGGTGGCAACCGCTTGAACATGCCTTACCCCATCAACAGTTTTAAATTCGGGATAAAAATCCTGATCAATGGAAACCGGCGTCAGGGAAACCTCGGAATTGTTGTTATCAAAATTTGAAATCTGGATATGGCCGTTAAAGGCCGCCACCTTCTCTCGAATCTTATTTTTAAGGCCCGTGCCCGTAGCAATGGCAATGAGCATCATCACCACACCGATTGCGATTGCGGCAATGGCAATTTTTATTATCGGGGCGGAAATACTAATTTTATGTTCCTTCCCTGTAACAAGGCGTTTGGCAATAAATAATTCTAAATTCAACGAATGCCCATTTTATCTAGAATCAAAAGTACAGTTTTATTGTTGTTTTTGGTGTTTTCCGCATGTAAGGGACAACAAAAAGAAACCATTTCGGCCACGGAACCTGAAATTGCGGCTCCTGCTCCCATAAAAGTTGCGGCCAACAGAACCGAGGTGTACCTGCCCATTCTGCAGGGAAAATCCGTAGCTGTGGTGGCCAACCCGACCAGTGTAATTTTTAAAGAAAATGGACATACCCACTTGGTAGATTCTTTACTATCCTCAGGAGTAAATGTAAAGCAGGTTTTTGCGCCCGAACATGGTTTCCGCGGAAGAGCGGATGCCGGAGAACATGTAAAGGACGGTGTGGATACCCAAACGGGCCTGCCCATAATTTCCTTGTATGGTAAAAACAGAAAACCATCCGCAGCACAACTGAGCAATTCGGATGTGGTTGTTTTTGATATTCAGGATGTGGGCGTGCGGTTCTACACCTATATTGCCACATTGCAGCTGGTAATGGATGCCTGTGCCGAAAACAACGTCCCCATTATTGTGTTGGACCGCCCCAACCCCAACGGACATTATGTGGATGGCCCTACCATGATGAAAGAACATACTGGCTACTTAGGTTTGAACACGATTCCTTTGGTGTATGGGATGACGATGGGGGAATACGCCCAAATGTTGAACGGTGAAGGATGGCTGGAAAACGGCAGCAAAGCCGATTTGACCGTGATTGAACTGGAAAACTACACCCACGAGTCGGAATACCACTTGCCCATAAGGCCTTCTCCGAACTTACCCAACGATACTTCGATTACGCTATATCCAAGTTTGGGATTGTTTGAGGGCACCAACGTCAACGCAGGGCGTGGCACCGAATTCCAGTTTCAGCGCTACGGGGCATCGTTTATGGATAGCACCGCCTACGATTTTAGTTATGTGCCCGAACCCAATTTCGGTTCCAAATACCCCAAAGAGGAAGGCAAAACCTGTTTTGGTCGTGACCTATCCGATACACCAAGAATGAACGAGGTGACCATGGAATGGATCATTGATGCCTATAACAACACCTTGGACAAGTCCAAATTCTTTTTGACCGAAGGTTTTACCAAACATGCGGGTACGCCCCTACTTCAAAAACAGATTGAGCAAGGTATGACCAATGCCGAAATCAAGGCCACTTGGCAAGCCGATTTGGAAAATTTCAAAAATATTAGGGCGAAGTATTTGATCTACGATTGATTAGTTCGTTTTTCATTGATGGTTGATGGTTGATTGGTCTATTGGATGGTTCGATTGTTCGATTATTGGCCACTGTTAATTGTTAACTGCCTACTGATTATTGCGTTCTGAACTGGACCCTGAGCGGAGCCGAAGGGACGTTCTTATTTGATTGTTCGATTGTTGGATTTTTGGACAATTCGATGGTTCGTCTTTAGGAAAGCGTTCTCGACTGCGCTCGAACTGACAAGCAACGTTTGTTCATTGTTCACTGTTAATTGTTCATTGCCAACTGACCTCTGACCTCTGACTTCTGACTTCTGAC
>NZ_QBTW01000022.1:0-98748 GCF_003057865.1 Muricauda brasiliensis
TCTTGGTGTTCCAAAATAAAATCACAAGGGTCATTATAATCAGTACCATCTTTTTTCTCCTGTTCACATGTAACACCATCGCCGTCACAATCCTGTGCCGACAACGCATTCGCCAACGGATTCCATAAGTTGGAAATATCCGAAAAAGGAACATCAGAATATGATGTGGTCTTGGTTACAACATCCAAATCATGATTATGTAAAGGGGCAAAACCAAAAGATGAGGTAAATCCAAAAACTAAACACCACAAAGTAGTGGTGGATTTAAGGACTAAATGCTTCTTTAGTCTCACAAAAGTAAAGTTCTCCATAAATGATAGTTTTGGTCAACTAATCACCATGGCGCTTGTAAGTATAATCCTGTAATTGTAAGAAAATTGGGGTTTTCTTAGTTACTTCAATAACTCTGCCCTTTCGACACATATTGATATAAACAGGTCACATAATTAGCCCATTTGTGTTTCACCTCCTATTTTAATCGATAAAAGGCAATTTCCTTATCATTAAGTTACCTTATCTGCACTCTAAGTAAACAGATAATTGCTGAGTGAACCGGTCAGTGTTTCAAAAGCGGGCGAAAAATACTTTTCTTTTTGGATCTAGAAGCTTAAAATCTTTGATTTTTTTCCAATGATATTAACAATGCCTAATCATTCTAAAAATGAGTGGCAAAAGATTTAAATCCCGTATTTTTGCCGAAATTTTTGTTGATGGATTTTGAAAAGGAAATAGCGAAACGTAGAACTTTTGGCATTATCTCCCACCCCGATGCAGGTAAAACTACACTGACCGAAAAACTTTTGTTGTTCGGTGGTGCCATTCAAGAAGCCGGTGCGGTAAAAAGTAATAAAATCAAAAAATCCGCCACCAGTGATTTTATGGAAATCGAACGCCAAAGGGGAATTTCTGTTGCAACTTCTGTACTGGCCTTTATTTATAAGGACAAAAAAATAAATATTCTAGATACCCCTGGACACAAGGATTTTGCGGAGGACACCTTCCGAACTTTGACCGCTGTGGACAGCGTTATCGTTGTAATCGATGTAGCCAAAGGGGTCGAGGAACAGACAGAGAAATTGGTAGAGGTTTGCCGTATGCGCAACATCCCCATGATTGTTTTCATCAACAAATTGGACCGCGAAGGTAAAGATGCATTCGACCTTTTGGATGAGGTAGAACAAAAGTTGGGCTTAACGGTAACCCCGCTGAGTTTCCCCATTGGAATGGGATACGATTTTAAGGGTATCTATAACATTTACGAGAAAAACATTAACCTGTTTAGCGGCAATAGCAAAAAGAATATCGAGGAGACGATTGCCTTTGATAACTTGGACAATCCTGAACTTGAGAAATTGATTGGTACAAATGCTGCTGATGAACTACGAGGTAATTTAGAGTTGGTAGAAGGGGTTTATCCCGATTTTGACCAAGATGCCTATTTGAAAGGCGAATTGCAGCCGGTATTTTTTGGCTCTGCTCTGAACAATTTTGGAGTTCGGGAACTACTGGATTGCTTTGTGAACATCGCTCCTTCCCCAAGGCCCAAGAAAGCCGAAGAACGTTTGGTAAAGGCCAACGAAAAGGACTTTTCGGGTTTTGTATTTAAGATACATGCCAATATGGATCCTAAGCACCGTGACCGTCTTGCCTTTGTAAAGATAGTATCCGGTACTTTCGAACGAAACACCCCTTACTTGCATGTACGTCAAGGTAAAAAGCTTAAATTTTCCAGTCCCAATGCTTTTTTTGCCGAGAAAAAAGAAATCGTAGATATTTCCTATCCCGGTGACATTGTAGGGCTTCATGATACTGGGAACTTTAAAATCGGTGACACCTTGACCAGCGGTGAAGAGTTGCACTACAAGGGAATCCCAAGTTTCTCACCAGAACATTTCAGGTACATCAACAATGCGGACCCCATGAAAGCGAAGCAATTGTACAAAGGTATCGACCAGTTAATGGACGAAGGGGTTGCTCAATTGTTCACATTGGAGTTAAACGGCCGAAAAATCATCGGAACTGTGGGTGCGTTGCAATACGAGGTAATTCAATATCGACTTGAGCATGAATATGGGGCCAAGTGTACCTACGAAAATTTCCCCGTGCACAAAGCCTGTTGGGTAGAGCCTAAAGATGAAAAAAACGAAGAGTTTCAAGAATTTAAAAGGGTAAAGCAAAAGTTTTTGGCCACAGACAAAAAAGGTCAGTTGGTATTTTTGGCAGATTCTCCGTTTTCACTTCAAATGACACAGCAAAAGTATCCTTCGGTGAAATTGCACTATACTTCGGAATTTGAGTAACCCCCTAAGCCAAATCATTTACACAATTGATTATTAATTGATTACACAGTTCGAATCTGTTTTTTTCGTACATTGATTAATGTAACCAATTAAATAATCAGATTATGACTACTTCGGAAAAACCACCTGTTTGGTTCTGGGTGGTGAGCGTAATAGCTCTTTTATGGAATTTGGTAGGCGTTATGAACTATCTCAATCAAGCATTTAATCAAGTAGCTCTATTAGAAGCTATGGACCAAGCACAACGAACAGCTTTTGAAGGCATCCCGGCTTGGGCAACGGCCGCTTTTGCTATTGCGGTTTTTTCAGGCGCATTGGCTTGCATCGGGCTTTTACTGCGTAAGAAGTGGGCCAGAACATTTTTTGTTATCTCACTGATTGCTGCTGTCGCACAGTTTATCCACTGGCTGTTCATATCAAATGCCGTAGAGGCTTTTGGACCATCTACCTATACAATGCCGTTGATTGTTATAATTATTGGGATTTACCTGATATTCTTTTCAAAAAAAGGAATTCAAAAGGGATGGTTGAAATAAAAAAAGGCCCTGAAATATTTCAGGGCCTTTTTTTATGCTTCACCAGTGGGTCCAAAATTTAGTGGAATCGCTGGTTGCTCGTAGTCTTGAATTGTTCCGTGCGCCTGTTCAAAGCGGCTAACGTTATCATTCAATGCCTTGAGCAATTTTTTGGCATGTTGTGGAGTCAATATTATTCTACTTTTTACCTTGGCTTTTGGAGCACCCGGCATCAAGCTAATAAAGTCCACTACAAATTCAGAGACGGAGTGGTTGATGATGGCAAGATTGGAATAAGTTCCTTCCGCCGTTTTCTCGTCCAACTCAATATTTATCTGTTTCTGATTTTTCTTTTCTTCGGCCATAAATACTTGTCTTAAAAAGAAAAACCCCGACCTAAAGGCCAGGGTTTATTTTATTTAGAATTTAAATTCCTCTTTTCGGGCCATAATCTCATCGTACTCCTCTTTGGAACCTACAATGATGCTATCATAATCCCTCATACCGGTACCGGCAGGAATTTTATGTCCAACAATTACGTTTTCTTTCAATCCTTCCAAGGTATCGACTTTACCACTTACAGCGGCTTCGTTCAATACTTTGGTGGTTTCTTGGAACGATGCTGCAGAGATAAATGATTTTGTCTGCAACGAAGCTCTTGTAATACCTTGCAAGATTGGGGTAGCAGTAGCAGCTACAGCATCTCTCGCAGATACCAAAGTCTTATCCTCTCTTCTAAGAATTGAGTTTTCGTCCCTTAGCTCACGTACTGTTAAAATCTGTCCTGGCTTCAACCTTTCTGAATCACCGGCGTCCTCAACAACTTTTTTACCGAAAATCTCGTCGTTTTCGTTGATAAAGTCATCTTTGTGCACCAATTGGTTCTCCAAGAAGATGGTATCTCCAGGATCTTGGATTTTTACTTTACGCATCATTTGTCTTACAACAACCTCAAAGTGCTTATCGTTGATCTTCACACCCTGCAAACGATATACTTCTTGTACCTCGTTCACCAAGTATTGCTGTACCGCTGATGGTCCTTTAATGGCCAAGATATCTTCCGGTGTAATAGAACCATCGGACAATGGCATACCCGCACGTACGTAGTCATTCTCCTGTACCAATATCTGGTTGGACAATTTGACCAAGTACTTCTTGATATCGCCTGTCTTGGACTCGATGATAATCTCACGGTTACCACGCTTGATCTTACCGAAGGAAACTACACCGTCAATCTCCGATACAACAGCTGGGTTGGATGGGTTACGCGCTTCAAAAAGCTCGGTCACCCTTGGAAGACCACCGGTAATATCCCCTGCCTTGGCAGATTTACGTGGGATTTTTACCAAAATCTTACCTTCCTTCACCTTGTCTCCATCATTGATCATCAAGTGAGAGCCTACTGGCAAGTTGTACGACCTTAGTGTTTCACCTTTACTGTTCTGAATCAATAAAGTGGGTATCAGTTTCTTGTTTCTGGACTCGGAAATTACTTTTTCTTGGAAACCGGTTTGTTCATCGATTTCAACCTGATAAGTAACCCCTTGCTCAATATTCTCGTAAGCAATCTGTCCAGAGAACTCCGAAACGATTACACCGTTATATGGATCCCATTCACAAATCACAGTTCCCTTGGTAATCTTCTCACCGTCCTTAATGAACAATTGAGAACCATAAGGAATATTATTTGTACTTAAAGTGATTCCTGTTTTCTGATCTACAATCTTAACTTCAGAGGTTCTGGAGATAACAATGTTGGTTTTTTTACCATCGCTTCCTTCACCTTCAACAACTCGCAAGTCCTCGATTTCAGCAACACCATCAAACTTGGACTCCAATTTGTTGTCCTCGGATATGTTACCTGCAATACCTCCCACGTGGAAGGTACGCAATGTCAACTGTGTACCAGGCTCACCGATGGACTGTGCGGCAACAACACCAACAGCCTCACCTCTTTGTACCATTTTATTGGTAGCAAGGTTACGCCCATAACATTTGGCACAGATACCTTGTGCAGCCTCACATGTTAACGGAGACCTTACTTCTACCTTTTCGATTGGAGCTGCCTCTACCCTTCTAACATCAGCCTCGTTGATTTCCTGTCCTGCTCTCAGTACAAGCTCTTCGGTCAATGGGTTGTACACATCGTGCAACGATACCCTACCCAAGATTCTCTCACCTAGGCTTTCAACAATCTCCTCATTTTTCTTCAATGGCTCTACTTCGATACCTCTCAAGGTTTCACAATCTTCGCTATTCACGATAACATCTTGAGAAACATCCACCAAACGTCGAGTCAAGTAACCCGCATCCGCCGTTTTCAAAGCGGTATCCGCAAGACCTTTACGCGCACCGTGGGTAGAGATAAAGTATTCCAAAATCGATAGACCTTCCTTAAAGTTGGAAAGAATCGGGTTTTCGATAATTTCACCACCACCTGCAGTAGATTTTTTAGGCTTGGCCATCAAACCACGCATACCGGTCAACTGACGAATCTGCTCTTTGGAACCCCTTGCACCGGAATCCAACATCATATACACGGAGTTGAACCCTTGTTTGTCCTCACGGATTCGTTTCATCGCCAATTCGGTCAACATAGCGTTGGTAGATGTCCAAACATCAATAACCTGGTTGTAACGCTCGTTGTTGGTGATAAGACCCATGTTATAGTTCATCATAATACCATCGACCTGCTCATTGGCCTCGCCAATCATATCCTGCTTTTCTGCAGGAATGATAATATCACCCAAACTAAAGGACAATCCACCTTTAAAGGCGAAATCATATCCCATGGCCTTGATCTTATCCAAGAAATCGGCCGTTGTAGGTACATCGGTCACCGCAAGAATGTCCCCGATAATATTTCTAAGGGCTTTCTTGTTCAATACTTGGTTGATGAATCCTGCTTGTTCCGGCACTTCCGTGTTGAACAATACACGACCAACCGTAGTTTCGATGATTTGATATACCAATTCACCTTCTTCGTTAAAGTCTTTGGCTCTTACCTTGATTCCGGCGTTAAGCGAAACTTTTTTCTCGTTGAAGGCAATTTCTACCTCTTCGGAAGAATAGAAGGTCAAACCTTCACCTAGTACAGGCTCCTCTGGAGTAGATTTCTTGTGCTTAGTCATATAGTACAATCCCAAGACCATATCCTGAGATGGTACGGTAATCGGAGAACCATTTGCTGGGTTAAGGATGTTCTGTGAAGCCAACATCAATAATTGAGCTTCCAAAATAGCTTCTGGCCCCAATGGCAAGTGAACTGCCATCTGGTCCCCATCAAAATCCGCGTTAAATGCGGTACATGCCAATGGGTGCAAACGAATCGCCTTACCTTCAATAAGTTTAGGCTGGAACGCTTGGATACCCAATCTGTGCAATGTGGGGGCACGGTTCAACAATACCGGGTGTCCTTTAAGGACGTTTTCAAGAATATCCCATACTACGGGCTCTTTCTTGTCTATAATCTTTTTCGCAGATTTAACGGTCTTTACAATACCTCTTTCAATCAACTTACGGATGATGAAAGGCTTGTATAGCTCGGCCGCCATATCTTTTGGAAGACCACATTCGTATAATTTCAATTCCGGTCCAACGACGATTACGGAACGAGCGGAGTAATCCACACGTTTACCCAAAAGGTTTTGACGGAAACGACCTTGCTTACCTTTCAAGGAATCGGAAAGGGATTTTAATGGTCTGTTTGATTCTGTTTTTACCGCAGATGCTTTTCTTGTGTTATCGAAAAGGGAATCCACCGCTTCTTGAAGCATACGCTTTTCGTTCCTCAAGATCACTTCAGGTGCCTTGATTTCCATCAAACGCTTCAAACGGTTGTTACGGATGATTACCCTACGGTAAAGGTCGTTCAAATCGGAAGTCGCAAAACGACCACCGTCCAATGGCACCAACGGACGCAATTCTGGTGGGATCACAGGAATCACCTTCATGATCATCCACTCAGGGTTGTTCTCCCTGTTCCCTTGCGACTCACGCAAAGCCTCCACTACTTGAAGACGCTTCAAGGCTTCGGTCTTACGCTGTTTTGAAGTCTCTGTATTTGCCTTGTGGCGAAGTTCGTATGACAATTGTTCCAAATCGATTCTGGACAAAATGTCAATCAAACACTCGGCACCCATTTTGGCAATGAACTTGTTTGGATCGGTATCCTCCAAGTATTGGTTCTCGGTAGGAATAGATTCCAATATGTTCAAGTATTCCTCCTCGGTCAAGAAATCCATTTTCTGGATTTCTTCACCTTCTGGACCTTTGGCAATACCTGGCTGAATAACCACATACCTTTCGTAGTATATGATCATATCCAGTTTTTTGGACGGCAATCCCAAAAGGTAACCTATTTTGTTTGGCAACGAACGGAAGTACCAAATGTGTGCTACGGGAACCACAAGGTTAATGTGCCCTACACGATCTCTACGTACTTTTTTCTCCGTCACTTCAACACCACAACGGTCACAAACGATTCCACGGTAACGGATTCTTTTGTATTTACCACAAGCACACTCATAATCCTTTACAGGACCAAAAATACGCTCGCAGAACAATCCATCACGCTCTGGTTTGTGCGTTCTATAGTTAATGGTTTCAGGCTTCAACACTTCTCCACGGGACTCTGCCAAGATGGACTCGGGAGAGGCCAATCCGATGGAAATTTTATTGAACCTTTTTTGTGCGTTATTATCTTTTATTCTAGCCATAACAATATGGTGATGATATAATTAATGTAATATAGTGTTCTACTCTTCCAAACGGATATCCAAGCCCAAACCTTTAAGTTCGTGCATCAATACGTTGAAAGATTCTGGCAATCCAGGTTCTGGCATGGTCTCACCTTTTACGATGGTCTCATAGGTCTTGGCCCTACCGATCACGTCATCCGACTTAACGGTCAATATCTCCCTAAGGGTAGATGATGCTCCGTAGGCTTCCAATGCCCATACTTCCATCTCTCCAAAACGCTGACCACCAAACTGAGCTTTACCACCCAATGGTTGCTGTGTGATCAAGGAGTATGGTCCAATAGATCTCGCATGCATCTTGTCGTCTACCATGTGTCCTAGTTTCAACATGTAGATGACACCAACGGTTGCACGTTGATCGAAACGTTGACCTGTTCCACCATCATATAGGTAGGTGTGTCCGAATCTTGGTACACCTGCTTCATCGGTAATCTTGTTGATTTCGTCCAATGAGGCACCATCAAAAATTGGAGTCGCATATTTTTGACCCAACTTTAATCCGGCCCATCCCAATACGGTTTCGTAGATCTGACCAATGTTCATCCTTGAAGGTACACCAAGTGGGTTCAATACGATATCCACTGGGGTTCCGTCTTCCAAGAACGGCATATCTTCTTGACGAACGATACGGGCAACAATACCTTTGTTACCGTGACGACCTGCCATTTTATCACCTACTTTAAGCTTACGCTTTTTGGCGATGTAAACTTTGGCCAACTTCATGATACCAGCAGGAAGCTCATCCCCAACGGAGATGGTAAACTTGTCCCTTCTCAGGTTACCTTGAATATCGTTCAATTTGATTTTGTAGTTGTGCAACAAATCGGCCACCAATGCATTGGTATCGTCATCCGTTGTCCAGCTACCACCTACCAAGTGAGCGAAATCGTCAACAGCGTTCAACATTTTGATGGTGTATTTCTTTCCTTTTGGAAGTACTTCTTCACCCAAATCGTTGATTACACCTTGCGATGTTTTTCCACTGATCAATCCGAACAACTTCTCGATCAATTCATCTTTTAGCTGTTGGAACTTCACTTCGTAGTCCATCTCCAATCTTGAAATGGCCTCTTTATCTTCGGAACGCTTTCTCTTGTCCTTGATGGAACGGGAGAACAATTTCTTGTCGATTACAACACCTCTCAAGGATGGTGAAGCTTTCAATGAAGCATCCTTAACGTCACCTGCCTTATCACCAAAGATGGCACGCAACAGTTTTTCTTCTGGAGTTGGATCAGACTCTCCTTTAGGAGTAATCTTACCTATCAAAATATCACCAGGCTTCACTTCGGCACCGATACGGATCATACCGTATTCGTCCAAATCCTTGGTTGCCTCTTCGGATACGTTCGGAATATCGTTTGTCAATTCCTCAGCACCCAATTTGGTATCCCTTACTTCTAGCGAATACTCATCTACGTGGATAGAGGTAAAGATATCCTCGCGTACCACTTTTTCAGAGATTACGATCGCATCCTCAAAGTTATATCCTTTCCAAGGCATAAAGGCAACCTTCATGTTTCTACCCAAGGCCAATTCACCTTTTTCGGTAGCGTATCCTTCACAAAGTACCTGACCTTTTTTTACCTTGTCACCTTTTCTTACGATTGGCTTCAAGTTGATACTGGTTCCTTGGTTTGTTTTTCTAAACTTCACCAATTGGTACGTTTTAGAATCCTCGTCAAAGCTTACCAATCGCTCTTCATCGGTTCTATCGTACTTAATGGTAATTTTCTGTGCATCCACATATTCCACAACTCCATCTCCTTCTGCATTGATCAATACTCGAGAATCGGTAGCTACTTGTCTTTCCAAACCAGTACCTACGATCGGAGAGTCTGGTCTCAACAATGGAACTGCCTGACGCATCATGTTAGATCCCATCAACGCACGGTTCGCATCATCGTGCTCCAAGAAAGGAATCAACGATGCGGAAATAGAAGCAATCTGGTTCGGTGCAACGTCGGTATATTTTACCTCTGTTGGATCCACAACCGGGAAATCACCTTCTTCACGGGCAATTACCTTTTCCCTTTCGATGGTACCGTCATCCGCTAATGGAATGTTGGCTTGGGCAATCTTCATTCCTTCCTCTTCCTCTGCACTTAGGTAAATGTGGTTTTTGGTATCCACTTTACCATCCTCTACTTTTCGGTAAGGAGTTTCCAAGAAGCCCATATTGTTCACCTTGGCAAATACGGACAATGAAGATATCAAACCAATGTTCGGACCTTCAGGTGTCTCGATTGGACACAATCTTCCGTAGTGCGTATAGTGAACGTCACGCACCTCGAAACCGGCTCTTTCACGGGAAAGACCACCTGGCCCTAGTGCGGACAATCTTCTTTTGTGTGTAATCTCGGCCAACGGGTTGGTCTGGTCCATGAACTGGGACAACTGGTTGGTTCCGAAGAAGGAGTTGATCACGGAAGACAATGTCTTTGCGTTAATCAAATCTATCGGGGTAAATACTTCGTTGTCACGAACGTTCATACGCTCACGGATGGTACGTGCCATACGTGCCAAACCTACGCCGAACTGCTGGGACAATTGCTCCCCAACGGTTCTAACACGACGGTTGGACAAGTGATCGATATCATCAATCTCCGCTTTGGAGTTGATCAACTCGATCAAATATTTAATAATGGTAATGATATCTTCCTTGGTCAACACCTGTTTGTCCATTCCGATATCCAATCCCAATTTTTTGTTCATTCTGTAACGACCCACTTCACCTAAGTTGTAACGTTGATCGGAGAAGAACAATTTATCGATAATACCACGAGCTGTTTCCTCATCTGGCGGCTCGGCATTACGTAATTGTCTATAGATATGCTCTACCGCTTCTTTTTCAGAGTTGGTAGGGTCCTTTTGCAAGGTGTTGTGGATGATGGCGTAATCGGATTGCGCATTGTTTTCCTTGTGAAGCAAAATGGTCTTCACATCGGCATCAATGATCTCATCGATATGCTCTTTTTCCAAAACTGTATCACGATCAAGTACAATTTCGTTTCTTTCGATGGAAACCACTTCACCTGTATCCTCGTCCACGAAATCCTCATGCCATGTGTTCAACACCCTAGCGGCCAATTTACGGCCCAATACTTTTTTAAGTCCGGATTTGGAAACCTTTACTTCTTCCGAAAGGTCGAAGATTTCCAAAATGTCCTTGTCCCTTTCGAAGCCGATGGCACGGAACAAAGTGGTTACCGGTAATTTTTTCTTCCTATCAATGTAGGCATACATCACCGAGTTGATATCGGTGGCGAATTCGATCCAGGAGCCTTTGAAAGGAATCACCCTAGCCGAATACAATTTTGTCCCGTTGGCGTGGAAAGATTGTCCAAAGAAAACCCCTGGAGATCTGTGCAACTGGGATACTACAACACGTTCCGCTCCATTGATAACGAAAGTTCCACTAGGAGTCATGTAAGGGATAGTCCCCAAATACACGTCCTGTACAATGGTTTCAAAATCTTCGTGCTCTGGATCGGTACAGTATAATTTTAGACGTGCCTTTAACGGTACGCTATAGGTAAGTCCACGCTCGATACATTCTTGGATGGAATATCTTGGTGGATCAATGAAGTAATCCAAAAACTCAAGTACAAACTGATTTCTGGTATCGGTGATTGGAAAATTCTCCATGAAGGTGTTGTAGAGACCTTCGTTTCCTCTTTCGTCAGATTTAGTTTCAAGCTGGAAAAAGTCTTGGAACGATTTTATCTGAATGTCCAAGAAATCCGGGTATTCCGGTATGTTCTTAGCGGATGCGAAATTAACTCTTTCAATAGTGTTTGTGAACATCTATGGACAAATTTTGATCGTGATTACTAAGTGGGTTGGTGTACGGCTTTATACACTCCTTATATAAATAGGCTAAGGTCTAACCAAAAATGGAAAGACCTTAACCAAGTTCTAATGGGAAAAGCGATTATTTAAGCTCAACTTCTGCTCCAGCTTCTTCCAATGATTTTTTGATACCTTCTGCTTCGTCTTTAGAAATACCTTCTTTAACAGCTTTTGGTGCGCTATCAACAATATCCTTAGCCTCTTTAAGACCAAGACCTGTCAATTCTTTCACCAATTTAACAACTGCCAATTTAGATCCACCAGCAGCAGTAAGTACTACATCAAATTCTGATTTTTCCTCAGCAGCTTCAGCATCACCACCAGCAGCAGCACCGCCAGCAACAGCTACTGCAGCAGCAGCAGGCTCGATACCATATTCTTCTTTTAAAATGTCGGCCAACTCATTTACCTCTTTTACTGTAAGGTTTACCAACTGTTCTGCAAAATCTTTTAAATCTGCCATTTTTCTATCGTTTAATAAAAATGTTTAAAAATATACTTAGTTTATTGTGCGCGAATTATTCTTTTTCAGACAAAGTCTTAAGGATACCTGCCAATTTACCACCACCAGACTTAAGTCCAGAAATAACGTTTTTGGCTGGGGATTGCAACAATCCGATGATATCTCCGATAACTTCTTCTTTGGACTTGATATTAACAAGTGCATCAAGATTGTTATCGCCGATATACACTGCCTCTTCAATAAAGGCACCTTTCAACAATGGTTTATCTGATTTTTTTCTAAAGTTCTTGATAAGTTTCGCAGGTGCATTTCCTGTTTCGGACAACATCAAAGATGTGTTGCCTTTCAAAACTTCAGGAAGTTCACCGAATTCCTTATCAGAAGCTTCCATTGCCTTTGCAAGCAATGTGTTCTTAACGACCGCAAGCTTAATGTTCGCCTTGAAACACGCTCTTCTTAAGTTAGAGGTGTCCACGGCATTCAATCCTGATATATCCGCCAAATAAATGTTTGGATTATCAGCCAACTGTGCAGTCAAGTCTTTTATTACCGTTGCTTTTTCTTCTCTTGTCATAGTTATAAAAATTGAACTACCAGTTTATTGAACTGCTTTTGGATCTAATTGAACACTAGGACTCATAGTACTGGACAAGTAAATACTCTTCATGTACACACCTTTAGCTGCGGAAGGCTTCAATTTGATCAATGTGTCGATCAATTCCCTAGCATTTCCTGCAATTTTATCTGCAGAGAAAGATGCTTTTCCGATAGCTGCGTGCACAATACCTGTTTTGTCCACTTTAAAGTCTATTTTACCGGCCTTAACATCGGAAACGGCTTTTGCCACATCCATAGTTACTGTTCCGGTCTTTGGATTGGGCATCAAACCTCTCGGTCCCAAAACTCGTCCTAATGGACCAAGTTTACCCATAACGCTTGGCATAGTGATGATAACATCAACATCTGTCCAACCATTTTTGATCTTATCCAAATATTCGTCCAACCCAACAAAGTCCGCACCTGCTTCTTTAGCTTCTGCTTCTTTGTCTGGAGTCACCAATGCCAAAACTTTAACGTCCTTACCAGTTCCATGAGGAAGAGTTACAACGCCACGCACCATTTGATTGGCTTTTCTTGGATCCACACCCAAACGAACCGCCAAATCAATGGAAGCATCAAATTTTACATTGGTTATTTCTTTTACTAAAGCTGACGCTTCTTCCAAAGAATAGAGTTTATTCTTATCTATCTTGGCTTGAGCCTCTTTTTGCTTTTTAGTCAATCTTGCCATTTCTTACTTGCTTTCAGATTTTAAAAAGGTCTTTGTCCTGCTATTTTCAGACCCATAGATCTTGCAGTACCTGCAACCATACTCATTGCAGACTCCACGGTAAAAGCATTTAGATCCACCATTTTATCTTCGGCGATCGCTTTTACTTGATCCCAGGTTACTGAACCATTCTTAACCCTGTTAGGTTCGCCAGATCCTTTCTTAATCTTAGCCACTTCCATCAATTGAACTGCCGCAGGTGGTGTTTTTACAACAAACTCGAAAGATTTGTCTTTGTAAACGGTGATAACAACAGGTAATACCTTACCTTGTTTGTCCTGCGTACGAGCATTAAACTGCTTACAGAACTCCATGATGTTAACACCAGCAGCACCTAAGGCGGGTCCAACCGGTGGCGATGGGTTCGCAGCACCTCCCCTAACTTGTAATTTAACTACCTTATCTACTTCTTTTGCCATTGTTTCTAATTAAATTCAAAGTGTGTCAATTGGAAGCAACACAGCTTTATATATGTAACAGCTCTTGTTATACTTTTTCTACTTGCATATAGCTTAGTTCCAGTGGAGTTTTTCTACCAAAAATCTTCACCATAACTTCCAGCTTACGCTTTTCTTCGTTGATTTTTTCAACAGTTCCATTAAAACCATTGAAAGGTCCATCGATAACCTTTACCGTTTCACCCAACACAAATGGGATGGAAACGTTATCTGTATTCACGGCCAACTCATCTACTTTACCAAGCATACGGTTAACTTCCGATTTCCTCAACGGAACTGGATCACCACCTTTAACCTCTCCCAAGAAACCAATTACATTGGTTATGGAACGGATAATGTGAACCATTTCTCCACCAAGATTAGCCTTGATCATGATATATCCCGGAAAGTAAACACGTTCTTTGTTGATTTTTTTTCCGTTTCTGATCTGAACAACTTTTTCGGTAGGTACTAGAACTTCCTCAAGGTAGTCACCGAATCCGGCGCGCTCTACCTCGCTTTCAATATAGCCCTTGATCTTGTTCTCTTGACCACTGACCGCTCTAACTACATACCATTTCTTCTCCAGAACCTCAGACATATCGACCGACCTTTATCCTATTAATTTTTCAAAATACAACGTGATCAGCTTACTGAACAAGGAATCCACACCCCATGTCGCCAAAGCAAACAAGATGGAAAAAACCGCTACAATAACCATTAAATTAGAAGCTTTACTTCTTTCCAACCATGTTACGTTGTTCCTTAACTCCTCAAATGATTCCTTTATGTAAGTGACCATAATTTTAAAGTATTTTGCTAGCACGGGAGGAGAGACTCGAACTCCCGACACCTGGTTTTGGAGACCAGTGCTCTACCAACTGAGCTACACCCGTTTATAATTACACTGAAAGGTATCCCGAATAAATCGGAACACCCTTAGTGCAATTTTATATATATTCTGAAATTAATCTAGAATCTCAGTAACCTGACCAGCACCTACTGTTCTACCACCTTCACGGATAGCGAAACGTAGACCAACGCTCAATGCGATTGGCTGAATCAAATCCACAGTAATTGTCAAGTTATCACCTGGCATTACCATTTCAACTCCATCAGGAAGGTTAATGTTACCTGTTACGTCAGTTGTACGAACGTAGAACTGTGGACGGTAGTTGTTGTGGAATGGAGTGTGACGTCCACCTTCTTCTTTTTTCAAGATATAAACCTCAGCTTTGAATTTAGCGTGTGGTTTAACAGAACCTGGCTTACAGATTACCATACCTCTTTTAATATCGGATTTCTCGATACCTCTCAAAAGAAGACCAACGTTATCTCCAGCTTCACCTCTATCCAAAATTTTACGAAACATCTCAACACCAGTAATGGTAGAAGACAATTTCTCAGCACCCATACCAATGATATCTACAGCATCACCAGTGTTGGCAACACCTGTTTCAATACGACCAGTAGCAACAGTACCACGACCAGTAATAGTGAATACATCTTCGATTGGCATAAGGAAGTCTTTATCAACCTCACGAGTTGGCTCCTCAATCCAGCTATCAACAGCCTCCATCAACTCCATTACAGTATCAACCCATTTTTGCTCACCGTTCAAAGCACCAAGTGCAGAACCAGAGATTACAGGTCCGTTGTCACCATCGTACTCGTAGAAAGAAAGCAATTCTCTTACTTCCATTTCAACAAGCTCCAATAGCTCCTCATCATCCACCATGTCAACTTTGTTCAAGAAAACAACAATACGTGGAATACCTACCTGACGACCCAAAAGGATGTGCTCACGAGTCTGTGGCATAGGACCATCAGTTGCAGCAACCACCAAAATAGCACCGTCCATCTGAGCAGCACCTGTAACCATGTTCTTTACGTAATCCGCGTGACCAGGACAGTCAACGTGAGCGTAGTGACGGTTAGCAGTTTGGTACTCAACGTGCGAAGTGTTGATAGTAATACCTCTCTCTTTTTCTTCTGGCGCGTTATCGATGGAGTCAAAGCTTCTAAGCTCAGACAAACCAGCGTTCGCCAATACAGTGGTAATAGCAGCAGTCAATGTTGTTTTACCGTGATCCACGTGTCCAATGGTACCAATATTTAAGTGGGGTTTGGAACGATCAAAAGTTTCCTTTGCCATTTTAAAATAATTTTAATCTTAGTTTATATTAGTGTACAAATCGTTTTGAGCCAATGACGGGAATTGAACCCGTGACCTCTTCCTTACCAAGGAAACGCTCTACCCCTGAGCTACACCGGCCTATGGGTTATCAGGTTTAGAGTTTAAAGTTACAAGCTTAGCTCGTCAAAACTTCAACCTTTTCTACTTGCATCTAAAAGATTCAAGTTTATATGGAGCGGGAGACCGGGTTCGAACCGGCGACATTCAGCTTGGAAGGCTGACGCTCTACCAACTGAGCTACTCCCGCATTTTTTTCTGGACTTTCGTCCAAAGATTCCAATATTTCAAAAAACCTTCTATCCCGATTGTTCCGACGAACAATCTTTGTGGGGGGAGCAGGATTCGAACCTGCGAAGGTAAAAACCAACAGATTTACAGTCTGTCCTCGTTGGCCGCTTGAGTATCCCCCCGCCTTATTTTCAGTAACTTACGAGCCGATAGAGGGACTCGAACCCACGACCTGCTGATTACAAATCAGCTGCTCTAGCCAGCTGAGCTATATCGGCATTTCACCGCTTTTTTCTCACTAAAAAAGCCCGCTATTTCTAACGGACTGCAAATGTATATATTTATATTTTAATTCAAAATAAAATTTGAAAAATTTTCATCAAGCATTTGCCCTTAACTTCTCCTTCTTCTTCACCAACTGTCTTTCCAAGGAACTACAGGCAGAATCCACAGCCTCCTCAAAAGACTTACATTGCTTTTTCACCATGATTTTGTCGCGAGGAACGAACACCATGATTTCCACGATCTTATTCTCTTTTGCACTTGTGTTTTCCACTTTCAAATAAACATCCGATTCGATGACCTTGTCATAAAACAATTCTAACTTATCCATTCTTTTTTGGACAAAGTCGATGAGTTTACCATCAGCTGTAAAATTTACCGATTGTGCGTTTACTTTCATAAGACGAAGTTTTAGTACTGTCAAAGACAGTGAAGTTAAACAATACAAGAATTTTATTTCTTGTTTCTTGGATGGGCCTTTTGATGTACTTTTTTCAGTTCGGCAATACTATTGTGCGTATACACTTGTGTTGATGCCAAACTGGAATGACCCAGCAATTCCTTTACGGAATTTAAATCCGCTCCCCTGTTCAGCAAGTGTGTTGCAAAGGTGTGCCTTAATATGTGGGGGCTCTTTTTCACCTTAGGGGACACTAAACTAAAATACTTATTTATGGTTCGATAAACAAGTGTTTCATAAATTTTAAGACCTTCTTTTGTTAATATTAGGAAAGAAGAATCCGTCACATTTTCAAGCTCCGAACGCTTGGACAAATAGTTTTTGATTTGCTCTATGGCAGATGGTATTATGGGAATGACGCGCTCCTTGTTCCGCTTGCCCAGCACTTTGATAACCTGTGATGAAAAGTCGACATCATTGATTTTCAAGTTTACCAATTCCGCTCTGCGCATTCCGGTGGTGTACAATAATTCTATGATCAATTTGTCCCGTTCGCCCTCAAAATCATCGGCAAATGGAATTTCAGATAGAATCACCTCCATTTCATTCTCGGAAAAAGGCACCTCTACTTTTTTGCTTGTTTTGAGCGCCCTGTGCTTTACCAAAGGTGAAACAGATATATCACCGATCTTCAATAAAAATTTGTAATAGGCCTGTAGAGAAGATATTTTTCTGTTGATGGACCTGCTGGATATATCCTGGTCGGATAGCTCAACTATCCAGTTTCTGATCATTGAATAGGAGATTCCTATAATATCGTCTTCCTCATGATGTTCTTTGCAGAATTGAGCAAAGGATTCAATATCCTTTTGATATGCCTTTATGGTATGGTCGGAATAATTTTTCTCTAACCTTAAATAGGATATAAAAGCTGAAACGGACATATACCAAAGGTAGCAATTTAGGATGCACCTAGGCATAAAACGAAAAATCCCGTTCCAATATTGGAACGGGATTGATATATTTTGTTAAAGCGATAGCCCTATACTTCTTCTTGGTCCCTAAGACCTTGAATGTACTGTGCTTTTTGTATTTGCGCTCTACGCTCTACAGAAGGCTTGGTGAACTGCTGTCTTGATCTTAACTGACGCATCGTACCTGTTCTGTCGAACTTACGTTTGAAACGCTTTAAAGCTCTATCGATGTTTTCTCCTTCTTTTACTGGTATAATTAACATGGGCTACAACCTCCTTTCTTTAAAATTTTGGTCTGCAAATATACAAATGATATTCAATGGGTAAAGAAATATTTTATTTTTTTGATGAAAGGTTATTATGAACGCTTTTTATACGCTTTCTTATCCACAATGATCTTCGCCAAAATTTCCTTTAATATCTCGGAGGTCCCCCCGCCAATCGGCCCCAATCTACTATCACGCATCAAGCGTGCCATGGGATAGTCTTCTATATATCCATAGCCGCCCAAAAACTGCAAACAGTTATAAATGACCTCATCGGCCATTTTAGTGGATTTTAATTTGGAAATTGTAGCTTCCTTAACCACATAGACCCCTTTTTCCATTTGTGCTACAGTAGCATAATTGAACTGCTTGCAAACCAACATATCTGAATACAGGTCCACCAATCGGTGGCGCAATGCCTGAAATTGGTCAATGCTCCTACCAAACGCCTCTCGTTCGGACATATATTGCAACGCATAATCCAAGGCATACTCCGCACGTGCATGGGCATTTATACCCATCACCAAGCGCTCTAAAGCAAAGGCTTCCATAATATACCCAAAGCCCTCGTTCTCCACACCCAACAAATTGGATGCAGGGACCTCAACATTATCAAAGGCCAGCTCTGCTGTATCCGAAGCTCGCCAACCCAACTTATTCAGTTTACTGGCGGTAACACCCTTCGCATACCTATCCACCACGAACATACTGATACCCTTATGACCTGCATCCTTATCCGTTTTGGCCGCCAATATAATGTAGTCCCCATAAACACCATTGGTAATAAATGTCTTGGAACCGTTTACAATATATGTATCTCCCTTCTTTTCGGCAGTGGTACGCATAGCGGCCACATCACTACCCCCAAAGGGCTCTGACACTCCTAAACAGCCAATTTTGTTACCAAGCACACTTGGTTCCAGATAAGCTTTTTTCTGCTCATCATTGGCTAATTTGTTCAAATAGGTCATCGCAAGGTACTGGTGCGCCCACATGGCGGCAGCAAAACCTCCCGAATTAATCTTTTGCAATTCTTCCAGAAAAATTACTGTGTAAAAAAGGTCCAGACCTAGACCAGAATATGCTTCGGGAGTCATCAATCCAAAAAAGCCCATTTCACCGAACTTGGGCCATATGGATTTATCGATTTTACCGGATTCTTCCCATTCCTCAATATGGGGAACAACTTCTTTCTGTAAAAAATCCTTCAAACTTTCGCGGAATAAGTTATGCTCTTCCGTGAAGTACATTTCGTTCATAGCACCTATTTTATAAAGACAAATATAAAGCTATTCTATCTAGCTTTTCTGTAGGAAACCCGTCCACTTGACTCAATTCCTGTAAAGATGCAAATAAACCATTTTTATCTCTATATTCCACAATGTTGGATGCCAACAAACTATTTATGTAGACCAATCGGGACAACTCTTTTGCATTGGCGGTATTCACATTTATTTTAGCTACCACAGGTATTTCAACCACTTGGAACTTGAGCAACGCTTTATCCACTACGTTTGGTTCAAGCCCGTAAACATCATACAATTGTTCGTTCACCAAAAAGCCGCCAAGCCTGTCTCTAAACTTTATGATTCTTTCTGACAGAGTTGCCCCAATACCATATACTTGTCTCAATTCCTCAACGGTAGCAGTATTCAAGTCTTTGATATTGGTTTCGGTAGCAGGCTGTGAAGTTGTCTTTTTTACCTTTTGATTTTTTCCGGCCCATTCGGGGAATTTAAAATAGGGCGAGATTTGATTTAGTAAAGAGTCCGATACTTCGGTAACCGTTTGAAATTCCTTTGCCGAATTCACAAATTTTCCCTGCTCCCTAAAAGAAAACAATCTATCTAATTCAGCTAGGGACATTCCCAGCGAGTACCCCTTATAATCGGTTATATAGTTTGGATTGAAGGGATATACTTTTTTTGAGCTTTCAAGCTGATGTATTTTGAGACTATCAATTCTGGATTGTTCTTGTGCATTTAGGGCAAAGTCACTATCCAGGCTGGAAGGATTTGCCTTCAAATAATAATAGCCAACCTGAAACAGGACCACTATCAACAACAAAAAGAAAATCCCACTTCGTTCCTGTTTGTTGAACCTGAAGTGGGATTGTCTTTTCATATTATAAAGATGCTGCTTTTAGCCCTTCAATTTTTTAAAGAGCTGTCCAGCTTTCAATTTTGACAAGTATCCATCCAAATCTTTACGTACCTCACCGGACATAATATAAAGTCCAATGATATTCGGGAAGGACATAGCCAAGATCATCATATCAGAAAAGTCCAGTACAGCCCCCAAACTTACAGAAGCACCTACGACCACGAAAACCAAAAACAACATTTTATAAATCATTTCCGAACGTTTGCTCTTACCAAAAAGATAGGTCCAAGCTCTCATTCCATAGTAAGACCATGAAATCATAGTTGAGAATGCAAAAAGGAATACTGCCAAGGCCAAGATGTAAGGAAACCAAGATATCTGGCTACCAAAAGCATCGGACGTCAACTGGGCTCCAGCCATTCCTTCTACCTCGTGCATTCCTGTAAAAATCAACACCAAAGCAGTAAGGGTACACACCACTACCGTATCAATAAACGGTTCCAGCAAAGCAACAAAACCTTCGGATGGTGGGTGGTTAGTCTTTGCGGCACTGTGCGCAATTGCAGCAGAACCTACCCCAGCTTCATTCGAAAAGGCCGCACGTTGGAAACCAATGACCAAGACCCCGAGAATACCCCCCTTAAGTGCTGAAGGGCTAAATGCACCGTCAACAATGGCAGAGAATGCCGGACCAATATTTTGTATGTTCATTATAATTACCGCCAAGGCCGCCACTATATATATGGATGCCATAATCGGCACAATCTTACCTGTTACTTTGGCAATACTGCTAATACCTCCAATGATAACTACACCTACCAAAATAGCAGTAACCACTCCAAACCAGAAACCGTTACCTGCTAAAACTGGAAATTGTCCCGCCAATTGCTCAAAGGACTGGTTTGCTTGGAACATATTTCCACCTCCGAATGAAGCTCCAACGGCAAGTACGGCAAATACACCTGCCAACACTTTACCAAAACCTTTTAGGTTTCTTTTTTCCAGACCATAACGGAGGTAATTCATAGGTCCACCGAACACACGGCCATCAGGAAGAATATCACGATATTTTACCCCAAGGGTGCACTCCACAAACTTGGACGACATACCCAAAAGACCACAAACTATCATCCAGAAAGTAGCTCCGGCACCTCCTAACGATACTGCTACAGCAACACCTGCAATATTTCCAAGACCAACAGTACCGGAAACTGCAGTGGCCAATGCTTGAAAGTGAGTAACTTGCCCCGGAGCTTCCGGGTCATCATATTTTCCTTTGGCCAAATCAATGGAATGTCTAAACCCACGAATGTTGATGAAGCCCATTCTAATCGTAAAGAACAGTGCACCCAATACCAACCAGATTACAATAAATGGTATACCTTTTATTATAGGGTCACCATTGGGATGAATCATTGCAATAGGTTCATCATATTCCACCTCAGCAAAATAATGAGCTCCCTGCTCAATTACATGTTCTTGGTTTTCAGAGTTATAAATTACATTTCCTTCTTTGACCTTGTGCTGCAATTTACCTTTTGCAGAAGATTTAATTGTAATATCACCGCGCTTATCACTAGTGATGACAGCGATATCTTCACCTGCCTTAACACTGGCCTTATCTCCCTTGAGCCACTGTTTTAAGATGAACTTATCTTGGGTCTCGTTGCTCCAATCGGGTATGCCTATCAACTTTACATCGGCATAGGCGACCGGATCGTAGATCCCGATGGCGGCAAAAGGGTCCCAAAAAAGAACAGACCCCAATGCACTTACTGCCGGGGTCATGGTTCCATTAAAAACTTCTGTTATCGATTCTGTCTCTACCTTAAATTCTTTGGTAACGGAATTACCTGCTGCATCGGTTACCGTTACACTATAAGGTATACCTTCCACCAATCCCTTTGCAGATTTGGATGTAAGTGGTGTTTCCTGATTGCTCCACTTGTAGGTGTAGGGCTCCGTCCCCCCATCAACTTCAAGCTCTATGGCTCCATCATTAATATTATTGGAAACATTGTAGGTCTTACCTACTACAGTCAATTCCTGTGAAAAACCAGTGGTCAATGCACAAAAAGACAATAGAAAAAGAAAATACTTCATATATTGAGATTAGTTAGTTTTTGGTATGATAAAGGCAACAATATCCAAAAAAAAATCAACGCTATCAAATTTTAAGTTTTTTTAACTAACCAATCTGAAACATTTGATTTAATTTCCGTATTTGTTCAGGTCTTCCCAATACAATCACCTTACTTTTTGGTTGCAAGACCAAGTCGGCCTCTGGGTTGATAACATAAGTTCCATTGGGATCTATGTAACCTATAATGGTACAGCCTGTCTTTCTCCTCAAGTCCAAATCCCGAAGGGAGTGGCAATCCATTTGATTGGTAAAATCCTCTATACTCACCTCTTCCAGGTTTGTGGTATGTTCCCCTTCTATGGATAGCTGATCTAAAAAAGTAATCAAGTCGGGCATTACCACCAACGAGGCCATATGGTCTCCTCCTATTTTATCGGGCATAATGACCTTATTGGCCCCCGCAAATTCTAATTTTTTCACGGAAGTGATTTGCGAAGCCCTACTTATAATAAAAAGGTTCTTATTGAGTTGGCGTGCGGAAAGCACAATAAACAGGTTGGCCGAGTCGTCCGGAACAGCAGTGATTAAATACTGCGCCCTATCTATTCCAGCTTGCAGTAGTACATCATCCTCATTGGCATCGCCCTCTACAAATAAAATCTCCTCTTCATGGCGCTCAATGATCTCTTTGTCTTTCTCGATAACCACAAAAGGTTTATTGTAAGCTATCAATTTTTCTGCGGCCTGCATGCCGTTCCTGCCGAAGCCACAGACCACAACATGGTTCGTTAGGTCATCTATCTGTTTCTTCACTCTTTTCTTTTTTAGCAGTTCCAGTGAGTTTCTTCCCAAAATGTACTCGGTAACCACCGAAATGGCAAAACCAAAGATAAATACACTGGTAACAATTAAAAATACGGTAAAAATCTTTGCGTTGGCATCCAACGGCCTCACCTCCGAAAAACCAACAGTGGTTACGGTGATAATGGTCATATAAATAGCCTCTATCCACGTAAAGTCGGACAGCATTTTGTAACCGACCACCCCGAACAGCAACACCACCACCATTAAGGATAGGGCCAATACTATTTTGGAGCGCATCAGTCTAATCATGTCTACAAATCAAATACGGATGTTCTTTTGGTATAAATCAAGTCTTTAATCCGGAGCCAAAAGGCTATAAATAGGTATAGCGCAAAGCCAAAACCCAAGGTAACAAAGGTTAAATAAATAAAGCTGGTACGCACCACCCGTGCCCGTATGCCCAACCGCTCCGCAATTCGGCCACAAACCTCAAAGCCTCTTTTTTGAAAGTAATAAAGGGTGTTATAGAACAAAGACATAGCCAAAATTATGTATTTCTATTTAATAATTGTGCACCGATCACGCATTGCATGCATTTATTTTTAACGCAGTAATTTGTATATAATTCCAATTTTGCTTGACTCTCCAATGCATTTTGAGTTTTCGGCCCCATTTTGTCAAAATTTTTGATAATGGAATTGTCCTCTCCCCCCAATTGGGACATTAATGAAATCAACTCATCGTTCCAATCCCTCCCAGTATGTTTGGCATAACAGAATTTGATGGGCACCAACGTATTGATGACAACAAGGTCGATAAACTTTTTGGACAGTTTTTTTGTACTCTTTTTAGAAGCCTTACCAAAGGTATAATGGTCTTCCCAATATTTTCCAGCACCAATTTCAAACATTTGATAAATAGATTCCAAAGAGTTCAATTCCATCAATCTGGAAAAAAGATTGTGGGTTTTCAAATACAGGTTGACCAATTGCGAGACTCGAACGGTTGGAAAATTCATTGGGCGTAATCCAAAGAAATCAGGTTTTGATGATGGCTCGTTCAAATCAAATTTATGGACGAGGTAGTTATATTCCTTTTGAAGTTGCAAAAAATAGGAATCGGAACATTCTTTCACTTTCAAAAGTCCAAAACTCCCAAAAAGCAAAGCTTCCAACTGCAAGGGCTCGTTCGTGGTTTTTCTAATAATTGAAAAATCCAGTTGTCGCGCACGGTCTAAAAAATATTGCCCATTTACCTTGGAACCAAAATTCTTGGCCAAGAGTATAAACAACACTGCTTCCCAATCGTTTTTAGAGGACTGTAATAGGTTAAATATCAACTCGGATTTATGTTCCAGCCGCTCAATATATAATCGATGCAACCAGTTATCAATCAAAAAGGAGTCAACATCTTTCAGGTCGCTCTCACAATTGATAAAGTTAATCCGGGAATTGTCCATTAAGTTCCGATAACCTTCCAACAACTTGCCAGACACGTAATGCTTCACTTCCAAGGCAGGAATTTGAGAACCATCTTTCCTAAAAACAGCAATGTCATCCTCCCAGACTACGTGGAGAATGACATTGTTATAATTTTCATCCGTTTCGTGATGGTGCACATACCAATCGGAAGATTTAAGGTGCATCTCCACGTTCCCGGCCCAGAGCTGCCCGTCAATTTCAACCTTGGCATTGAAAAAATCCGGGCCGGCCAAACTGTTTTGGGTTCCCAGAGCCTTAACCTGAATAGGTTCACCGTTACCCGTACGCAGGTTTTCCGTTGGAAGTTTGTTGTGCTTCCAAATAAAATAAAGTAGGTCTTCTCGCATTGATTTGGGATAAATGGAGATTTACTCTTCTACATCGCCGTCCCAGTTCATAAAACCGCCTTCCAGGTTATAAGCATTTTCGAACCCGAGGCTGTTCATTATGGCACAGGCCTGACCGCTACGGTTTCCCGATCTACAATAAACATAATAGTTTTTGGACTTGTCCAGTTTTTCCAATTCATCGACAAATTCTTGTCCCAAATATATATCGATGTTCGTGGAACCTGGAATATATCCTTCTTCAACTTCTTCGGGAGTTCGTACATCCAAAATAAAGGCGTTGTTGTCGTTTTCCAATTGTTCCGCCCATTCTTCTTGTGATAGATCTGACATTATTTTTCTATTTAGATTGATACAAAAATAAAAATCCGAAGCATTATTACTTCGGATTTACCAATTCTTTATGTGGAGATAGTTTATTTAATACCACATCCAATGGCTTTCGTTGTTTTTGGATTGATTTCATTTCCTGCCAACATTGCATTAACTGCATTTTCCACGAAGGGTTTTTCTACCTGTGATGCATTCTGATAATTGTCGTCGATAGCCCCTATATACCTTACTACATTGCCTATAGGCGTTTTCTCCAAAAGAAAAACGTGCGGGGTACGCGTAGCGCCATATTTCGGGTAGACTTTTTGGCCCTCGTCCAAGAGGTACGGAAAAGTGAAACCTTTTTTATCGGCACGCTCTATCATTTTAGCAAAACTATCACCTGATTTAACGCTTGGATCGTTCGGATTAATGGCAATTACAGGTACACCCTGTGGTTTGTATTTGGCATCCAGTGCAATTACCCTATCCTCATAGGCTTGGGAATAGGGACAAGTATTACAGGTGAAGATTACCAAAAAGCCTTTGGCGCTTTCATAATCCGACAAGGACACCATGGTCCCATCTACATTTTTTAATTCGAAATCATCGGCCAAATCACCAATTTCGTATCCATCATCCAAATTATGTTCGGCCGCCACTTTGAATCCAACAGCAAAAGATGCCACAAAAATCAATAGCAAAGCAGACCATCCTAAAATTCTGATTTTTTTCATAGCACATCAGTTTATAAATGTTTTCAACTCATTATTAAGTTCCTCGTACGTGAACCCACGCTCGTAAAAAGTTCGTTTGTCCTTATTATATATTAGGGTAGCTGGAATACCACCGCCCCACTCCTCTGAGACTTTGGGTATCCAATCATTCTGTTTGGGATCGTCCAATATCACCACTTGGGATTGTATTTTATTTTTCATCACATAGGGTTCCAAACGGCTCTTCCACATATTGGGCATATCCAAACTCACCAAAACCACTTCTACATTTTTCCCATCATATTCCGAATTGATTCGCTCAAAATGTGGCATCTCCTCTAAACAAGGTTTGCACCAAGTGGCCCAGAAATTTATAACATAGGTTTTGCCATCATTATTATGTAGCAATGGTTCAAAACCATCAAAATCATATATGGGAAAGGGAATATCATTCTGCCCATCACCATCCTTCGCAACCATTTCATTCTCAACAATCTCGGGTTTACCACTATCCGCTTTCTTCTTTTCAGCGCACCCGAAAACAATTGACATCACCAACGAAATCAACAATAACCTGTTCATTACCTGAATTTTACAACTTAAAAATACGCACTACCCATGCCATTTTCCAGTCTTTAACAAAAATTTATCTATCAGAAATTTGGATTCAAGGTTTAAATCAACATACATTTGTATATACAAATATTGTTTGTACATGAATGTTGAAGAAATTATAAAAACCTCCAAAAAGATTCCATTGGAACCCAGGACTCTGATTCACATGCAGTTGGTTCATAACAAGATTATTGAAGTTATGCATTCTGCGCTTAAACCTTTTGAGGTATCCCTACAACAATTCAATGTGCTGCGCATTTTACGCGGACAACAAGGCAAACCCGCCAATCTATCCACGCTAAATGAAAGAATGGTCACCAAAATGAGCAATACAACAAGATTGGTGGATAAGCTTTTGAACAAAGGGCTTGTAAACCGTTGTGTATGCCCATCCAATCGAAGAAAAGTTGAGATTGTAATTACGGATGACGGCCTCAAGGCTTTGGAACAGATGGACGAAGCATTACTTGAAGCGCACAAAACGATTTACAAGAATTTCAATCAGAACGATTTAGAGAAACTAAATGACTTATTAGATAAATTTTAAATAAAGCATGAGTACAGTAATTGAACATAGAACTTGGCGCTACGCCACCAAAAAATTTGACGCCACGAAAAAGGTATCGGACGAAGACCTGGAAACCCTGATAGAGGCAACACGCCTGAGCGCCTCTTCGTATGGATTACAACCTTATCATATATTGGTAATTTCAAATCAAGAAACAAAAGAGCAGTTAAAACCGGCATCTTGGAATCAGTCTCAAATTACGGATGCATCGCATATAATCGTTTTTGCAAATGCAACGGACTTTGGTGAAGAATTGGTCGATGATTACGTGGCCAATGTGAGCCAAACCAGAAATATCCCTGAAGAAGGATTGAGGGGATATGCCGATTTTATGAAGTCCAAGTTGATAGACCTGCCTCTCGAAACCAAAGATAGTTGGACAGCTAAACAGGCTTACATTGCCTTCGGTAATTTGATGCAGGCCGCTGCGGAATTAAAAATTGACACCTGTCCCATGGAAGGTTTTGAATCCGAAAAATACAATGAAATTTTGGGGCTTGAGGATAAAAACCTCAACGCTGCAGTAGTATTGGCCATAGGATACCGTTCCGAAAAGGACGAAACCCAACACTACGCCAAGGTTAGAAAATCAACAGAAGAATTATTTACCCTAATATAATATTGAACCCTTAACAATTAAAAACAGAAATTAAAACAATCATGAAAAAGACAATTCTAAGCTTAACGTTGGTAACCGTATTAGGTACCTCAGCAAATGCAAACCCGGTTAAAGAAACCAAAGAAGTAAAAACTTCTGAAAGCCAAGTAACCTGGAAAGGTTACAAAGTCGGAGGTTCGCACGAAGGTACCATCAGCCTTAAATCCGGTGCTTTGGAATTTGATGGTGAAAAGTTGGTAGGCGGAGAGTTTGTTGTAGATATGACCAGCATCAACACAACCGATTTGGAAGGTGATTACAAAGGTCAGTTGGATGGTCACTTGAAATCTGATGATTTCTTCGGAACTGCCAATCACCCAACTGCCAAATTGGTTTTCACCAAAGTAAAATCAACTGGGAAAAACTCTTACGACGTAACTGGCGACCTTACCATTAAAGATACTACCGAGCCTGTAACCTTTGAAGTTTCCGTGTATGGGGATAAAGCAACTGCTTCATTGAAAGTTGACAGAACCAAATACGATGTAAAATACGGATCAGGAATCATTGGAACAGCCAAGGACAAATTAATCTATGACGAGTTTGATTTGGTAGTTGATCTACAGATGTAATCAGCTCCTGTTTAGTGTGTGGAAATCCCGTCCTAGAAATTCTAGGGCGGGATTTTTGATTTTAAACAAAACATTGTTGTGCCGTTAAAAATTCCTCCCTATATTTGAGGCAATGAACAACAGAATAGCAAATAACTGGTGGTGGAACAACTTACGTCAAACGTCGTGAGCTAAGTCCCCATTATAATCATATAAAAGGCTTGTCATCACGACAGGCCTTTTTTAATTTATATAAGTACCAAAATGAGTTACACGCTAACCACGCATTACAAAAAAATACTCGCGGACACCATTACCCCCGTGAGCGTTTACCTTAAGGTAAGGGACAAGTTCCCGAACAGCATCCTACTGGAAAGTAGTGATTACCACGCCAACGACAATAGTTTCTCGTATATCTGTTGCAATCCCATTGCATCTATAAAAGTTGCGAACGAAACCATTACGGAGAGTTTTCCTGATGGCTCTAAAAAAGTGACCGATATTACTGCAGAGACGGATGTAACACAAGTCATCCATAATTTCAGCAAACAGTTCGAGACCACCCAAAACGGTTTCAAATTCATCTACAACGGATTGTTCGGATATATGGCCTACGATGCCGTCCGCTATTTTGAAGACGTAAAGATTTCGAAAAAGGAGGATTCTGTGGACATTCCGGACATTTACTATGCTGTGTACCAAAATATCATTGCCATCAATCATTTTAAGAACGAGGCATACCTATTTGCCCATTGTTATGATTGCGAGAGCAATGTTGATGAAATAGAGCAACTCTTTAATGTACGCACCTTTTCATCTTACAACTTCAACAAAGAAGGTAAGCCAGAATCCAATTTAAAGGATGAGGAGTACAAGGAACAAGTAGAGTTGGCAAAAAAGCATTGTAAACGAGGAGATGTATTCCAGTTGGTCCTTTCCCGACGGTTCAAACAAAAATTTAAGGGTGATGAATTTAATGTGTATAGGGCACTTCGCTCCATCAACCCCTCCCCTTACCTCTTCTATTTTGATTACGGGAACTTTAAAATATTCGGTAGCTCACCGGAAGCGCAACTTATTGTTAAAGAAGGTAAAGCCGAAATTCATCCGATAGCCGGAACATACAAGCGTACTGGAAACGACGAGAAAGATGCCGAACTGGCAAAAAAACTGGCTCAGGACGAAAAAGAAAATAGCGAACACGTAATGCTCGTAGATTTAGCCCGAAACGATTTGAGCCGAAACGGAAACACCGTTAATGTGGAAACCTATAGAGAAGTGCAGTATTTCTCGCACGTAATTCACTTGGTTTCCAAAGTAACCGGGCAAAAGAAAGAGGAAAGCACCACCATGAAAGTGGTAGCGGACACCTTCCCCGCTGGAACTTTAAGCGGAGCGCCGAAGCATATGGCCATGCAATTAATCGAGAAATATGAAAAAACAAGCCGGTCGTATTACGGTGGTGCCATAGGGTTCATGGATTTTGAAGGTAATTTTAACCACGCCATCATGATCCGTACGTTCCTGAGCAAAAACCACGAATTGTACTATCAAGCAGGAGCTGGTCTGGTGGCCGCCTCCAACCCAGATGACGAATTACAAGAAACCTACAATAAATTGGGTGCATTGAAAAAAGCACTGGAAATTGCCGAAACGATCTAACCATGGGAAGAAAGATTTTAATGATTGACAATTACGATAGTTTCACCTACAATTTGGTACACTATCTGGAAGATTTGGATTGTGAGGTAACCGTAAAACGAAACGACCAACTCACTTTGGACGAAGTAGAACCATTTGAATACATTGTGCTTTCCCCAGGTCCCGGCATTCCAGATGAAGCTGGACTTTTAAAGGAAATCATCAAAAAATATGCACCAACAAAAAAAATGTTCGGGGTGTGTTTGGGACTACAGGCCATTGGTGAGGTATTCGGCGGAACGCTAATCAACCTTGACCAAGTGTATCATGGGGTGGACACTACTATTTCTGTGATCCAAGAGGACCCTATTTATAATGGAATGCCAAAAACGCTCCAAGTGGGCCGCTATCATTCGTGGGTAGTGGACACCAATCTACCGGACGCATTGGAAACTACGGCAGTCGATGAAAATGGACAGGTAATGTCGCTCAGACATAAAGAATATAATGTTACGGCAGTGCAGTTCCACCCAGAATCCGTATTGACCCCCGAAGGAAAACAAATGCTGAAAAATTGGTTGGAAAGTAGATAGATTCTAGATACGAGAATCTAGTATGGAGAAATGATAAAATCTCACTACTCACATCTAAATACTAATAGAAATGAAAGAGACTTTAAATAAACTTATAAATCACGAAATTCTCCCCAAGCAAGAGGCCAAACAAATTTTGGTAAACATTGCCAACGGGGATTACAACACCTCACAAATTGCAGCTTTTTTAACGGTCTATATGATGCGTAGCGTAACCATAGAAGAGCTTGAGGGTTTCCGTGATGCCCTATTGGAACTCTGCTTGGCAGTCGACCTTGCCGATTATGATCCAATTGACCTTTGCGGAACTGGTGGGGATGGCAAGGACACCTTCAACATTTCAACGTTGGCATCGTTTGTGACGGCCGGAGCCGGTATAAACGTGACAAAACATGGGAACTACGGCGTTTCATCCAAATGTGGAAGTAGCAACGTGATGGAATTCCTAGGCATTAAATTCAGTAATGATGCCGATTTTCTTAAAAAAACCATCGACCAAGCCGGAATTTGTGTTTTGCACGCACCACTTTTCCATCCAGCCATGAAAAATGTTGCACCCATTCGTAGGGAATTGGCCGTTAAAACATTTTTCAATATGTTGGGCCCCATGGTTAACCCGGCATTCCCTAAAAACCAAATGGTAGGGGTCTATAATTTGGAACTGGCTAGAATGTATGGGTATCTGTATCAGAACACCGATAAAAGATTTACCATTTTAAACGCTTTGGACGGATACGACGAAATATCATTGACAGGCGATACCAAAACCATTTCCAATCATACAGAGGCAATGCTAGCTCCAATTGATTTTGGCGTAGAAAAAGTGTCGCAACAGGACATTATTGGAGGTAGTGACATAGCGGAATCCGCCCAAATATTTATGAACATTTTGCAAGGAAAAGGTACCGAGGCCCAAAACAACGTGGTCTGTGCCAATGCAGGAATAGCCATTGCAACAGTAAAAGGCATGTCCCCAAAAGAAGGTTTTGAAAAAGCTAAAGAGTCATTGTTCAGCGGCAAAGGGTTGACCGCGTTGAAAAAATTACAGGAATTGAGCAGGAACTAGGGTCATCTTGAAGACGGTCGAGACATGGCCTGAGATTTACCTAACTTCCTAATTACAATAATAATAAATGAACATCTTAGATAAAATAGTAGCAAACAAACGCATAGAAGTCGATTTAAAAAAATCGCTCATCACACAGGCCCAATTGGAAGCTTCGGTGATGATGGAACGCACCTCGATTTCACTTGCCGAAGTATTGCGCAAAAGCAACTCAGGCATAATCGCAGAACATAAAAGACGTTCGCCCTCAAAATCCGTAATCAATCAGATTTTAAGTGTACAAGATGTAGTCAAGGGGTATGCAGATGCAGGCGTTTGTGGCATGTCGGTACTAACAGACGGTAAATATTTTGGCGGTTCCATAGATGATCTACTTTTGGCGAGAGCATCCACCAATATGCCCATCTTGCGTAAGGAATTCATCATAGATGAATATCAAATTGTGGAAGCGAAAGCCTATGGAGCCGATGTTATTTTATTGATTGCGGCAATTTTGAGAAGGGACGAAATAAAAACGCTATCCGAACTGGCAAAGGGATTGGGATTGGACGTGCTCTTGGAAGTACACAATCAAGAAGAACTCGAAAAATCGTTGATGCCAAGTTTGGATATGCTGGGCGTCAACAACCGTAACCTAAAATCTTTCGAGGTAGACTTGGATATCAGCAGAACATTATCACAACAAATCCCAGATGATTTTGTAAAGGTTTCGGAAAGCGGAATAAGTTCCGTTGAGGCAATTAGGGATTTAAAGGAATTTGGCTATCAAGGATTTTTGATAGGTGAGAACTTTATGAAAACGGACGACCCAGGAAAAAATGCTTCGGAATTCATAAATAGATTGGAACAATGAAGCTAAAGATTTGCGGCATGAACCACAACCCATCCGAAGTTGCTGAATTGCAGCCGGATTACCTGGGCTTTATTTTCTGGGAACCGTCGGCCCGTTATTTTTCGGGAGACATGCCCAAATTGCCCGATTTCATCAAAAAAACCGGAGTTTTTGTGGACGCATCTTTGGAAGAGGTTCTGGAAAAAACGCAGCAATATCAATTAAATGCCGTACAACTCCATGGAAAGGAAAGTGCAGCATATTGCAAAGAATTAAAAGAAGGCTTTCTGTCATTTCGAGCGCCGTCGAGAAATCTGAAAGAATCCAAGGAGAATATGGTCTCGACTGCGCTCGACCTGACAAATCCAAAGATCATCAAAGTATTTTCCATCAAAGATGATTTTGATTTTGGGGTATTGGAACCGTACGAAGAAGTCTGCGATTATTTTCTTTTTGATACCAAAGGAAAATTGCCCGGTGGCAACGGCTATACTTTTGAGTGGTCCGTTTTGGAAAAATATCCCTCCAACAAACCCTATTTTTTAAGCGGTGGGATTGGATTGGAGTCCATGCTAGAATTAAAGGAGTTTTTAAACAGTCCAGCTTCAAAAAATTGTTATGCCGTTGATGTGAACAGTAAGTTTGAAACGGCACCTGGATTGAAAAATATCGAAGATTTAAAAATATTCATCGAATCGCTCGAGGGCGATCACAACTAAAAAAGAAACCTATGAAGAGCTATCATGCAGACGAACGGGGTTATTATGGCGAGTTTGGGGGAGCCTTTATCCCAGAGATGCTCTATCCCAATTGCGAAGAACTTCGTCAAAATTACCTCAGCATTATGGAAGAACCTTCATTTAAGGAAGAGTTCCGTCAATTGCTTAAAGATTATGTGGGCCGTCCCACCCCTCTCTATTTTGCCAATCGTCTATCCGAGAAATACAACACCAAGATTTACCTTAAAAGGGAAGATTTATGCCATACCGGTGCGCACAAGGTCAACAACACCATTGGGCAAATACTCATGGCCAAAAAATTGGGCAAGAACAGAATCATTGCAGAAACCGGCGCCGGTCAACATGGTGTGGCAACGGCCACCGTTTGTGCATTGATGGGCATTCAGTGTGTGGTGTACATGGGCGAAATTGACATTGCCCGACAAGCACCCAATGTGGCCCGTATGAAAATGCTTGGTGCAGAGGTGAGACCTGCCAAATCGGGCAGTAAAACACTTAAGGATGCAACCAACGAAGCTATTCGAGATTGGATCAACAATCCCGTGGATACGCATTACATTATTGGCTCCGTAGTAGGACCCCATCCCTACCCCGATATGGTGGCCCGTTTTCAATCGGTAATTTCTCAAGAGATCAAGAGCCAACTCCAAGAAAAAGAAGGAAGGGAAAACCCCGACTTTGTGGTTGCCTGTGTGGGCGGGGGCAGCAATGCAGCAGGTGCTTTTTATCATTATCTGGATACTCCCGAAGTCGGAATTATCGCAGTAGAAGCTGCTGGAAAGGGAATTGATTCCGGAGAAAGTGCCGCGACCTCCGCCTTGGGAAAAATAGGAATCATCCATGGTAGCAAAACTCTGTTGATGCAGACCCAAGACGGTCAAATCACTGAACCCTATTCCATCTCCGCAGGCTTGGACTACCCGGGCGTTGGCCCAATGCACGCCCATTTGTATGCTTCGGGCCGAGGTGAATTTATTTCCATTACCGATGATGACGCCATGAAAGCAGGCTTGGAACTCTGCAAATTGGAAGGGATCATCCCAGCTATTGAGTCATCTCATGCCCTAGCGATTTTTGAGGGTAGAAAATTCAATCCGGACGATGTAGTGGTGGTCAACCTATCTGGTCGCGGCGACAAAGATTTACAGAATTATATTGATTATTTTAATTTATAGATAACAGATATAAGATATAGGGCCTCGGTCTAAATTCTCATGTCTCGTATCTCAAATCTTGATTTATGAACAGAATCAAACAAAAATTACAGGAAGATAAAAAAATCCTTTCCATATACTTTTCAGCAGGTTATCCCAATTTGGATGACACCGTAAAAATCATCCAAGATTTGGAAAGAAGTGGTGTGGACCTTATCGAAATCGGATTGCCGTTCAGCGACCCTCTGGCCGATGGTCCCACCATTCAAGAAAGTTCGACCGCTGCTCTTAAAAATGGAATGAACACAGCCCTACTCTTTGAACAGCTTAAGGACATTCGTAAAACTGTATCCATTCCATTGATTCTCATGGGCTACTTTAACCCTGTGCTTCAATATGGCGTGGAGGAATTTTGTGCCAAATGTGAGGAAATAGGCATTGACGGACTCATTCTGCCAGATCTACCCTTGGACGTCTACACGGAAGAATATAAAGCTATTTTTCAGAAACATGGACTCATCAACGTATTCTTGATTACGCCCCAGACCAGCGATGAGCGCATCAAAGCTATCGATGATGCTTCGGAAGGTTTTATTTACATGGTAAGCTCGGCAAGCACTACGGGCGCCAAACAAGGTTTCGGTGCTGAGCAGTCGGATTATTTTGAGCGCATTGCCAACATGAACTTGAAAAATCCACAAATCGTGGGATTTGGAATAAGCAATGCCGATACTTTTAATCAAGCGACAAAGAGTGCAAAAGGAGCTATCATCGGTTCGGCATTCATCAAACATTTAACAGCAAATGGGGTTGCTGGTATTGGTGACTTTGTGAAGCAAATTCGTTAAATTTCGGCTTTAAAAAACTTGACGAGCACTTCCACATGAAAAAAACATTTTCTTTAGTTTTCCTGTCGCTTACTTTTTCTCTTTTTGCCCAAGATGATGTGGCCGTAAAATCGCAAGTGGCCGATGCCATCAACGAGGTCCGCGAATTTATAGCCATCCCAAACGATGCTTTGGATGCCGCCGATATTGACCGCAACATCATGTGGCTCAAGCGAAAATTTGGGGATAGAGGATTCAATACTGCAGTACTGGACACAGAAGGATTGCCCTTGTTCTTTGCGGCCATGCCGATGAACGCCAATAAACCAACGGTACTCATTTATATGCATTTTGATGGGCAATCCGTGGACCCAACCAAATGGAATCAGCCAGACCCTTATCAGGTAGTTCTCAAAAAACCGACTGACAGTGGATTCGAAACAATTTCTTTTGATGAACTGGATGATGACATCAATTACGACTGGCGTTTGTTCGGCAGGTCGACCTCGGATGACAAATCACCTATTGTAATGCTTCTCAATGCCATGGACCTACTTAAAAATGATGGTATTGAAATCCCGTTCAACATTAAGGTAATTTTGGACAGTGAGGAAGAAAAGAGCAGCAAACCATTGCCCGCAGCGGTTAAACAGTATCGGGAACTATTGGAATCAGATTTTTTAATGATCGTGGACGGGCCGGTACATGCTTCTGAAAAACCAACCGTTGTATATGGATGTCGTGGCATCACCACATTGACATTGACGACCTATGGGCCTATAAAACCACAACACAGCGGTCATTATGGCAATTATGCGCCAAATCCCGGTTTTCAATTGTCAAAGTTATTGGCCACTATGAAAGATGACGAAGGAAGGGTCATCATTCCTGGTTATTATGACGGTATTTCCATCAATCCAAAAACCGATTCCATATTAAAAAGTGTTCCTGATAGTGATGAGACCATTGCAGAAAAACTTCAGTTTAAAACCGCTGAACAGGTAGGCGGCTATTATCAGGAGGCCCTTCAATATCCTTCGCTAAATATTCGTGGATTGAGTTCGGGCTGGGTGGGCGACAAAGCACGAACCATTGTTCCCGAAAGTGCCACGGCAGAACTGGATTTGAGGTTGGTAGTCGAAAGTGATGGCAACCGATTAAAAAAATTGGTGAAAGACCATATTACCAAGCAAGGATACAAAGTATTGAACCATGTTCCCTCGAAAGACGAGCGCATGCACTTCGATAAAATAATTACTATTGAAGAAGGTAGCGTTACGGATGCTTTCCGTACCGAGCTGAACAACCCTTATGGTGAGTTCATTGTAAAAACCTTGAACCAAAGTTTTGGAGAGGAAGTTATTCAAATTAGAACTATGGGCGGTACAGTACCTATTGCCCCCTTTATCAATGAATTAAAGATCCCGGCCTTTATTGTGCCTGTTGTCAATCCTGACAACAACCAACACAGTCCCAACGAAAATATTAAGATTGGTCAATTGGCATATGGAATCAAAACATTCTATAGCATCCTATCTTCCAAAATGGAATAAAGAATAACAGAACATATCCTGAAATAAAAAAAGCCTCGAAAATTCGAGGCTTTTTTGGGGTTATGCTGAGCAATAATCAGTGCTTATTGCCTTTTTTATTTTGTTGTCCAGGAGCATAGGCTTTTGCACTTTTTGCACCTGTAATCTTTTTTACTTGCCCTGGAGCCGTGGCACTTTTACCTGCGCTTCTATGCGCGGAACAAGACCCGAACATAAGAACCGCAAAAACAACTCCCACAATTTTACTAATTGATTTCATAATTCAATTTTTAGTTTATAGATCTATATATCTACGGGTAGAACGTAAAAATGGACGTAAATGTTGAAGTAGTACATCGAAAATTTAGAAGAATTCGCTGTATTGCATTACCCTAAAATCTACTGTGTTGAAATCTGGGTTTTCACTTTTAAGGTTTTTATAAGCCTGTAAGCTTCCCACTGCCCGGTTTGCAGCACCAGAAGGAGCCGTGAGAGAAACCGTTTTAACCGTTTTTGTTTTCTGTGCACCATTTGAGGTGAACGGCAACTCCAAATGATGAATCCTAGGGACTTCGTTGGACACTACTTTTAGTTTTAGCCCATACTCCTTTAACTGTCTTCTAAAAAAATATTCTGGACCATTTTTACTGTTTCCGCCAGTGAACAATAGTGTTTTGATATTGGGATATTTCTTCAAGTGACCGACCAAATCCCGAAGTACAACGTTTTGCATACCCAAATCGGAGGCATCAATTTTTTCACGTTCGGCGCTCTCCACAATATCACAGACCCCGATTTTATGTTCTCTCAAAAATTGCTTGCGCTGCTCCACGGCTTCTTGGGTGGTTTCATATTTTAAACCCAAATCGAATATCCTATCCAAAATGGGCCACAATTGTCCATTGCAACTTCCATAACAAAAATCTACGTCCTGAGGTTTTAACTCTCCCGTTGTAAAGCGAGGGGGAGGCAAGGTCCCCACAATTAACTTGGTGGCCTCCTCTAACAAAAAGGGTTTATAAGGGTGCGTATGCTTGAAAAGTTTTGAGCCCAAAATTTTATTTAATATCCTTCATTTTGAACAACATTCGGGTTAAAATTTGTTTCAGATTGTGGTATAGGCCATATATATTCATGGCTTTGAAAGTCCCTTGCCAACTCTGGATAATCTTGATTGTAATTTAATATTTCTGCTTCCAAGGCATTCATTCTAATAAGGTCGTCCTTAAACTGCCCTTCAAAGCAAAACTCCAAACGCCTTTCATTTAAAATAAGATTTGAAAACTCTTCTTGGCTCAATCCATTTTGAGCATCATGGTTCAAATCGCCATAAGCCCTTCTTCGTACCAAATTCAAAGCATTATATGCCTTAGTTGTAGGACCATTCAACATATTTTCGGCCTCAGCAATCATTAGATGCACGTCTGCCATTCTCAAATATGGATAATCAAAAGATTCTTGATTCATCACACTAGGTTCCTCAACTTCTTTGATAAATTTATATGGCCGCCAATTTTCCATTAAGGTTTCATCCATCATGTTTCCATTTGCATACGAAAACGTAGCAATATTTTGATAAAACCTTGAATTATCTGTCACCAAAGGGAAAATTACAGGTTCGACGGGCTCGTCACCTTCCTCAAAAAACGAGTTTATAAAGCCAGGAACCAGCAACAAACGGTCATTAAAGGAAATGCCCTGCGGTCCCCAAGGCACACTATAATTTCCGGAGCCATCAAAAGCGATACTAAAAATAACCTCGGTGTTTGTGCTTTCATTCTCAATTGAAAAAACATCTGCATAGTTTTCTTCCAATGTATAACCTCCAACAATCTTCTCCAATTCTTCTAAGGCAAGGGCATTTTTATCTGTTTGGTACATCGGAAAGCCAGCCATTGTTAGATACACTTTTCCAAGCAAGGCTGTTGCAGCTTCCCTTGACGCCCTTTCTTTGGCCAAGCTAGAGGATAAATTCTGCTGTGCAAATATTAGGTCATCTACAATTTGATCAAATACATCTTCTCTACCCTGTACATGTGGTGGTGCATTATCTGAATTAAACTCGGCTGTAGTCACCAAAATAGGATTTCCGTAAAGCTTAACTAGGTTGAAATATAAAAGTGCCCGTAAAAAACGAAACTCAGACTCAAATCTAACAGCACCGACTTCCTCTTCCAAAGCCTGATTTAACCCCTTTATTTCATCCAAACCAATATTTGTAAGTCTAATCACCCTGTAATGTTCAGACCATACTTCATTTATTACATAATCACTTGGTTGAAAATAATACTGATCCAAATCACCAAATCTGCCCATCGAATTGGGGTTTATTCTGGCCATACTCGTTCCTATATCTCCCCAATAGTGGGAGTAACCATTGGCATCAAATAAAAACTCTGTTTTTAATTGGTTATATATATTGTTCAAAAGGATATCAAAGTCAACAGGAGTTTCTGAAATTGGGTCAGGTCCCATTATGGCCTCGACTACCTCAACCTGATTTTCTTTCACCGCTACTTGGATTGTCACACCAACATCTGAAAATGATGGGGTTAAATTAACCTCATAATTTCCAACCGGTATATCATTGAAAACAACTTTCCCCATCTCATTGGTTATTTTCTCGACGGTTTTGGGAACTGTGGAAACCGTAACATCAGGGATGGCGGTGCCACTTTCATAGACTGCCTTTACTTCCAAACTACCTAGTTGCTCTGATTCAAATTCATCTCCTTGGTTGTCAGAACAAGAAAATGAAATGAATACAAATACAATTGACAAATAGCAAAAGATTCTTCTCATAAGAGGTTGTTTTGTTGTTGAATACCCTTTTGGTAGAGATTATATTGTTTTCAAAATAAAGAATCTCTGCAATTAAACCTTAAACTACTAGAATTCAACTTGGTTAAGCCGAATTCCTACTCGCATTAATGTTTCCGTACAAGGAGCGGGTCACGATTTTCTCGTACAATTCCTTGTACTCCGAATTTTGTGTGATGTGGTACAAGGCATTTTGTTGAATCACCAATAATGGCAAAACAATCTTTTCCCTGATTTTCACCGATTCCCTGGATACTGCTTCATCTTCCATCAAAATCTTAAGCCCGGAAATCTGCAATAGCATCTTTTTGGACAATTGATATTCTTCAAAAAGTATCTTCCAGAAGTCCCCGAATTCAGGGTCATCCTTCATGTAACTGGTCAAGTCAAAATTGGTCTTCGCCAAGGACATCATACTGTTCAACATCAATGCCTTAAAGAAAGGAACCTCTTTGTATAGTTTCTTCACCTCGTTCAATCTTCCTTCTTCCTTCAGCTTTTGTATGGCCGATCCTAAACCAAAGTACCCGGGCACATTCTGTTTTAGTTGGCTCCAAGACCCTACGAAGGAGATAGCACGCAAATCGGCCAGTGTCAATTGTTTTGCGCTACCACGTTTACCGGGCCTACTTCCTATGTTAGCTTTGGTATAATATTTTAACGTACTCCTGTTTTCAAGGTAAGGAATGAATTTATCGTGTTGCTTCAGGGCATCATATTTATCAAAACTGAGTTCGGAAAGCTCCTCTATCAACTTCCTTTGTGACGCCGAAATAGTAAGTTCCTTTCCAAAGAGATTATTGCTCAATCCGGCGGTCAATAACTGCTCGGAGTTGTGCATAAACTGTTCCTTGGTACCATATGTACTAGTAATGGTCTGTCCTTGGATGGTAAGCTGGATTTCGTGGTTGGCCACATCCTTGGTCTGTGCCGCATAAAATCTATGGGTTTTACCTCCACCACGGGCTGGTGGTCCTCCCCTACCATCAAAAAATATGGCTGCGATACCGTTTTTCTTGCACACCTTGCTCAAAGTTTCCTTGGTCTTTAAAATGGACCAGTTCGCCTTTAGGTATCCACCATCTTTGGTTCCGTCGGAGAAGCCGAGCATTATGGTATGTATATCTCTCCTGCGTTCCAAGTGCTGTCTGTATTTTGGGATATCGAACAGGGTCTGCATCACTTCTTCGGAAGCATCCATACCTTTCATGGTTTCGAACAACGGAACAATATCGAAAGTGATATCCTTCTCGTTCCATCCGCACCATCTGAACAATCCGAAAACGAACAATACTGAGAAAATATCCTCCGAGTTACTGATGATATATCGGTTGCAACCATCTTCTCCGTTCTTCTCTTGAATGGCTTTCAAGTTTTGGATGTTGACAATAGTGTCCTTCACAATGTCATCATCAAAATCCTTTGGGTTTAATTTAAAATCCTTCTCCAACAACAATTTCACCAACTCCTTTTCCTTAAGCTCATCCAAGCTTTCCTTAATGATACCGTTCTTTTTGAGAACAGATTCCACCACCAAGGTATGCTTGCTATGGTCTTGACGGATATCCAACGTGGCAAAATGGGTTTTAAAAATATGGACCTTGTCTATAAACTGGTCCAACTCATCCAAATACAATTCGTGATAATATTCTACCAATTGCTGCCTCACATCGCTTAAATGCCCAATAATTTCCTCGTAGGAAATTGGTGCAGTAGGGTCGAACATGGCATGATATAGTTTGGTACTCAACGCATTGATATCCTCCTGCATACTTTTGAACGTGAGCTTTTTTCGCAGATTCTTCAATTCGTTGTAATAGCACTTCATCAAGGTCAGTCGTAGTTCATCGGCCACCTGTTTGGTAATATCTGCCGTTACGAAAGGATTTCCATCACGGTCGCCGCCTGGCCAAAAACCCAGTTTCATCAGATTATAGTTCTCGAACTTCTCGTCGCGGATATTGCTCTTTACGTATTGATACAATTCACCGACAGCATCATAATAGGTGTTACGAAGAATATAGATGATATTTTTCGCCTCATCCAAAGGCGTTGGTTTTTTAGCATTGATCAAGGATGTTAAACCCAATTGCTGAAGGGTCACGTCAATGTCATGGATTCTATCTTCATCAATCAAAGAACGTAGCTCGGCAATAATATCCAAAACTGCCGGGGTGTAGAACTGTGTTGGGTGGGCCGTTAATACGATACGTGCACTAAAGGTGGAAAGTTTTTTGGAGACCTTATCCCAATTTTTGGTACGGTTCACCAACTCAAAATAATCGGGAATGGTCAAAGAACTACTGTATTCCTGTAGTTTGGGAAATGCGGAATCTTCCACACTATCATAAAGTACCACTTGACGCTCCACATATTGAACAATCCTGAACATAAAATCCAAACGTTCCCGCTCGTCCTGAATATCCACGAAGTTGGAGAAGAATACCTCCAAAATTTCTTGGGGATCTTTACCCGCCTTCAATCCCTTTTCGCACTGATCTAGCAAAAGTGGGATAAGTATCCCTACGTTTTCCACATTCTTGTAAGGCAAGCTCAGGAAAAGGCTGTTATAGATGTTGAACTTATTGGTTACTGATTTTTTAAACTCTTCTAACCGTTTAGTTTGCTGCATGTATCTGTTTTATGTTAGTGTTAAAAAATAGTCAAACACTCAAAGGTCGTGAATAAAGTGTAACCTCTGGGTTAAATTTAAGCGTATCACAATTTAAGGCATGCGCACTTTAATCGTAACAACACACCTTATCGACTATAACTTAAAGAATACTTCGGATTTTACCAAAGTTTTTATCGGATGAAAACGGGTTCGTTTTTCTTTACCGTGTGTTCTTCACTATAGAGATATCCATCGTAGTCAAAATTCTTGATATCGTCCAGTGTTTTCGCTCCCGAATCCAGAATATAACGCACCATGGAACCACGAGCCTTTTTGGCAAAAAAACTGATGATTTTTAATTTATCGTTTTTCCAATCCTTGAAGACCGGGGCAATTACCGGAACCTTTAGCGCTTTGGTATCAACCGCATTAAAATACTCGTTGCTTGCCAAGTTGACAAAAAGTTCATCATCCTTAAGTTCGTTGTTCAAGAAAGCAACAATGTCTTTCTTCCAGAACTCGTACAGGTTCTTTTTGCGACCAACTTTAAGCTGCGTTCCCATTTCCAATCGATAGGGTTGCATTAGATCCAAAGGCTTTAAAACACCGTACAGACCGGACAAAATTCGTAGAGTATCCTGCAATCGGTCCAGCTTGTCCTCTGGAATGGTGTAGGCATCCAGTCCTTGGTACACATCGCCATTGAACGTATACACTGCAGGTCTTGCATTTTCCGTAGTAAAGGGTGTATCAAATTTTTGATTGCGTTCCCAATTCAGGTCCGCGAGCTTATCGGAAATGGACATTAAATCCATCAACGCTTTCGGCTTTTTCTTTTTGAGTACGGAATTCAGTTTTTCCGCTTGTTCCAAAAATTGGGGCTGGGTATATTTTGATGTGGGCAAAGCGGTTTCATAATCCAACGACTTTGCAGGAGATATCACAATTTTCATCTTCTTCTAATTTTTGTAAAAATAACGATGATTTTAGTTTTTTGGAAGCGCATTCCAATGGTGTTTTCAATCTTAAGATTGAAGAAAACTATGATTCGTGATGCTTGGCATATCCTCGCCATTTCTCGATTCCGTTCACCATATCCTCAGGAAGTTCAGAATCAAATCGCATAAATTTGCCAGTAACCGGATGCTCAAAACCAAGCGTTTTGGCATGCAAAGCTTGTCGGGGCAAAGCCTTAAAGGCATTTTCCACAAACTGCTTGTATTTGGTAAAAGTTGTTCCTTTCAGAATTTTATCGCCGCCATAACGCTCATCATTGAACAGGGTGTGTCCAATATATTTCATATGCACCCGAATTTGATGGGTCCTACCTGTTTCCAATTTACAGGAAACCAATGTAACATAGCCTAAACGTTCGATGACCTTGTAATGGGTGACCGCTTCTTTGCCATCACTTCCATCGGGAAAGACCATCATCTGTAAACGATTTTTTGGGTTACGTGCAATATGGCCCTCAATGGTCCCCTCATCTTCCTCTACATTGCCCCAAACCAGCGCAATATATTCCCGTTCGCTGGTTTTCTCAAAAAACTGTTGCGCCAAATGGGTCATGGCCGACTCTGTTTTGGCAATCACCAACAAGCCAGAAGTGTCCTTATCAATTCGATGGACAAGTCCAGGCCTGTCCGAACTATTGTTTGGCAGGTTCTCGAAATGGTAGACCAAGGCATTGATCAAAGTACCCGAATAATTTCCGTGTCCGGGATGCACTACCATACCGGCAGGTTTGTTCACTACCAAAAGCACGTCATCCTCGTACACGATATCTAAAGGAATGTTCTCTGGGGTCAACAAAAACTCGTAAGGCGGGTGTTCGAACATTACCTTAACCTCATCCCCTGCCTTTACTTTATAATTCTGCTTAACAATGGAACCATTCACCCAAATGTGCCCTTTTTTGGCCGCCTGTTGGATTTTGTTCCGAGTGGCATTCTCGATAAAGTTCATTAAGAATTTATCCACACGCAATGGCTCTTGACCTTTGGAAGCCGTAAAACCATGATGCTCGTAGAGGTCGTCCTGCGAAAGCTCGTCCTGAGAAAAATCTTCTTGATTATCCGAAATATCCATCTTAGTTGGATTCTGCCTGTACCCTTGCACTTCCCGGGATGGTTCCGTTACCACAGATCAGCTCAATTTTTGAAGTCTTGGGCAATTTGTCTCCGGGTTTCAGGTATTTTCCCTTGTGCTTCATATTGTATACCATGTCCTTGCCCAGTTCATCGATATAGGTAACACGTTCCACATCCAAACCAACCGCTCTTAACATTGAGGCGGCATTACGTTGCGTAACTTGGATAATATCTGGCACACTTACCTTTTTATAGCCCGATGGATTGACCGTAAAATAAATTTTACGGTTGGACTTTACCTTGTTGCCCGCAGGCGGATTCTGGTCCAATATGGAAAAACGGGGATAGTCTGGATTATATTCGGACGAATCCAACACTTGATATCTTAATCCGGCATCTTCAACGGCCTTTCTCATTTCCGAAACCGACATTTTGGAAAAGTCGGGCACCTCAACAAACTCACCATGGTTGGTGGTGCCCTTGAGCCACTGTAGAGATATAAAGACCAACACTAGAATAGCTAAGACGGCCAATCCCAGTTGAATCAAAAAAGTCTTGCTTTTTAAAAAGTTGAGAAAATTTTTCATGTAGTTCACCTTATCGGAACAAATATAGGAAAGCCAACCCTTTTTTCTTTATTTTGGCTTCGCGTTATTTTACAAGACAATGAAAAAGAACATTGCCATCATCATGGGCGGCTATTCCAGTGAGTACAATATTTCCATCAAAAGTGGAAACGTGGTGCACAAATATTTGGACAGGGAAAAATACAACCCTTACCGAATTGTCATCACTAAAGATAAGTGGTATTATCTGGATGAACTGGAGCAGGAGCACCTTGTAGAAAGGTCAGATTTTAGTGTTGAGATACATGGCAAAAAGATTCAATTTGATTGCGTTTTCAATGCGATTCATGGAACCCCAGGGGAAGATGGACTTATGCAGGCATATTTTGACCTTCTTGGACTACCGCATACCTCTTGCAATCATTATGAAGCCGCGTTGACTTTTAATAAGAGAGATTTATTGAGTGCATTAAAGCCCTACAATGTCCCTTGTGCCACTTCCTACTTTTTAAACAAGGGCCAAAGCATTGATGAAGACGCCATTGTGAATAAAGTAGGCCTACCTTGTTTTGTAAAAGCGAACCGAGCAGGCAGCAGTTATGGGGTCTCAAAGGTATATGACAAGGAAGCATTGATAGATGCCATTGAAAGTGCGTTTAAGGAAGATTCACAGATCATTATAGAGTCCTTTTTGGATGGTACGGAAGTTTCGGTCGGGGTGATTACTTTCAATAACGAAGTAAAGGTCCTCCCTGCCACCGAAATTATCTCGGAGAACGATTTTTTTGATTTTGAGGCCAAATACCTGGGCAAATCACAAGAGATCACGCCTGCAAGGATTTCGGAAAAGCAGGAATCCAATGTAAGGCAACTTGCCGAATTTATATATAAGACCCTCGGACTTAAAGGATACACAAGGAGCGAATTCATTTTTATCGGTGATGAGCCGCACCTGCTCGAAATAAACACCACCCCGGGCCTAACCGAGGAAAGTCTTCTACCGCAGCAGGCAAATACGGCAGGAATTAGCTTAGGAGAGCTATTTGATAGCGCCATTGTTGAAGCTTTGCGATAGAAACCGTATTTTTAAGAAACTTTAAACCACAACATGAGACGCGCATTGTTCCCCGGTTCCTTTGACCCACTTACTTTAGGGCATTACGATATAATTAAAAGAGGCGTTACCCTTTTTGATGAATTGGTCATCGCCATAGGAATAAATGCCGATAAAAATTACATGTTCACTTTAGAAGAAAGGGTAAAATTTATTGAGGAAGCATTTAAGGACGAACCAAAAATAAAAGTTACCACCTACAAGGGGATGACGGTGGACTTTTGCAAAAAAATAGAGGCTTCATTTATTCTTAGAGGACTACGTAATCCAGCAGATTTCGAGTTTGAAAAAGCTATAGCCCACACCAACCGAAAGCTCTCCGAAATTGAAACGGTATTTCTATTGACATCCTCAGGAAAATCTTACATCAGCTCATCAATAGTTAGAGATGTAATCAGAAATGGAGGGGATTACACAGGTCTGGTGCCAGAGACCGTTGTAGTAAAATAACCGTCTCCTTTCCGTTCATCGAATATAGTTTGTAAGTAAATTCTTTCTTTCTATATTTATAGAAACCATGGCCAACCCTTTGGATACAACATTAATGATTGCTTTCGCAACATAATGTGTATTGTATCGACCAAATAATTATAGCTTAGTCGGAAATTTCTGAGCAAGCAGTAACGTTTTTTAAACAACCCCGAGTTTTGAAAGCAGTAAGAAGAGTTGACCAATTTTACTTATTGAAACAGTTGCCAAAGGCGACAGCACTTCTGTGCAAAAAAGGTATTTTGGTAGATGCTTCCTCTTCTTGGCTAGATATCTTCGGATTACCTCCACAGAACAACGACCACCAAATCAAGGTTTTTCCATTATATGCAGACATTCCTGATCTCAAAAAAAAATTAAAGGAAAATAAATCCTTCTCCCTTAGGCACAAAATATCAAACCATAACGGCACTGGCCATTTCAAAAGTTATTTCGCTCCTTGGTTCGACGAGAAAGAAAACGTAATCGGAACCATAATCCAAACCGACAACATTACGGCCGAAGTGGAAAAAGAGCAACAAGTAGAGTGGTTGCAGAACATTTTGGAGACCAAGGTAGAAGTATCCAAAACAGGTTGGTGGGAATTTGAAACTGCAACGCAAAAACTCACATGGTGCCAGGAAACCAAACGTATCCATCAAGTTCCAGATTGTTTTGAGCCTACCACAGTGGAGGCCATTGAATTTTATAAACCGGGCTACAGCAGAAACAAGGTTTCAATGCTCTTTCACAAAGCAATAGAAAACCAGCAATCCTACGACACCAATTTGATGATCATAACATTTAACGGTGAAGAACGATGGGTCAGGGTCACCGGTAAACCTTATGTAGAAAACGGTAATACCATTAAGGTTTTTGGAACAATACGAGATATTCATGACGAGGTGATGGCCGAAAACAAGGTTAAGGAGCACCAACAATTGCTCAGCACACTTGTTGATAGCTTACCGTTGAACGTTTATGTGAAAGACCTTGAATCCAGAAAAGTACTGATCAACAAAGGAGAGTCAAATTATATCAACAAGAGTAAGGAGGAAATCATCGGCAAAAATGATTTCGACTTATATAACGAGGATACGGCAAAAATATCCAGGGAAGAGGATATACAGGTCATGAAGCACCTCACCCCTATTATTGGCAAAGAGACGGCTATTACCCATAATAGCAAAACAACCCATTTTCTAACCTCCAAAATACCATATTTTGATCTGGATGGTAAAGTGTGTGGTCTTATTGGCATGAGCTTGGATATATCCTCCATCAAAAAGAAGGAATGCGAATTGCGAGATCTTATCAAAATAACCTCGATGCAGAATCAAAAATTAATTGGTTTTGCCCATATTGTATCCCATAACCTACGATCACACTCCGCTAACTTTTCTATGCTCTTGGAGTTTTTAAAGTCAGAAAACGACCCGACGGAGAGGGAAAGAATCACCAAAATGCTCTCGCAAGCATCTGACAATTTACTGGAGACCTTGGAAAACCTTAATCAAGTGGTAGATGTGAATACCAATACATCGGTTACCAAAAAACCATTGTTCCTCAAACACAACATTGTGAAGGTCTTACAGAATTTCTCCGCCTTTTTGAACAAGAACGATTCGCAGGTAATCAATCATGTAGCCGAAGATATAAAAGTAGAATGTGTACCTGCCTATCTGGACAGTATTATTCTGAACCTAATCTCCAACGCTGTAAAATATAGAAGCCCCAACCGAAAACCATTGATCATAATCAATGCGGTAAAATCAAAAGAAGGTGTGCTGCTGAGCATATCCGACAATGGTATTGGGATTGATTTGGAAAAATACGGCGACAAAATTTTTGGCATGTACAAGACATTCCATAACAAAGAAGACTCCAAAGGCTTTGGTCTCTACCTTGTAAAAAACCAAATAGAAGCCATGGGCGGAAGTATAACAGTGCAAAGTGATGTTGATAGAGGCACTACATTTAATGTGTATTTTAATGAAGAAAGTTAGTTGTATTTTTATAGTGGACGATGATCCCATAACAGTATTTGGTATAAAAAAAATGCTTAAGTCCGTTACCAAATGTGACGATGTCCAAATATTTCAGAATGGGAAAGAAGCCTATGATGCACTGTTGGAAAGGCATAAATCCAATAAAACAATTCCCGATGTTATATTTCTGGACATCAACATGCCCATTATGGATGGATGGGACTTCTTGGACGAACTTATTACCTTAGACTTAAAAGAGCATATCATCATTAACATGATCACTTCTTCCATAGACCCACTGGACCATCAAAAATGGAGCAATTTTAAGGACAGGTGCCCGTACATACTCAATTTTAAGAACAAGCCCATTTTCAAAATCGAGGCAACCGATCTTGGATTAATGGATATGGCCTCCTAATTATAATATTCTGTATTTTTGGCACTGATAAGCACAACATTAAGTGCAACTTAAAGTTCCCAAAGTATTTTGAAACATTTATTTTTTTTAGCGGCCGTATTCCTTTTGATATCCTGTGAGTCCGAAACACAAGGAGAAAAATCCTCGTACCAAACACATTACGAAGCTTCGGGTGGCTTAGAAACTGCAACATACAGGCAAACCATTGATTATTACATGGGCCTTGCACGCGAATTTCCGCAGATAAACATACACACCACAGGAAAAACAGATAGTGGAATCCCGCTGCATACCGTAACCTTTAATCCGGATGGGGATTTTAATTATGAAAATATCCGCAAGGAAAAATCCATCATCTTAATAAACAATGGCATACACCCCGGGGAAAGTGATGGCATTGATGCCACAATGATGCTATACCGTGATCTGGCGACGGGCAAACTAAAAATGCCGGAGAACACCGTACTGGTAACCATACCCATATATAACGTTGGGGGGGCGCTGAACAGAAATTCCACAACCAGGGCAAACCAGAACGGCCCCTTGGAGTATGGTTTCAGGGGCAACGCACGTAACTACGACCTTAACAGGGATTTCATTAAAATGGATACCGAAAATGCCCGGACCTTCGCCCAAATATTCCATATGGTAAAACCAGATGTCTTTATAGACAACCATGTGAGCAATGGGGCCGATTACCAGTACACTTTGACCCACCTTTTCACCCAGCATAACAAGCTAGGTGGCGAAATGGGGGAATATCTTCACAGAACCCTAATGCCAAATCTTGAAAATTCGTTGGCCGAAAAAGAATGGGACATTACGCCTTATGTAAATGTTTTCAACGTGCCGCCCGAGATGGGCTTCAGTCAATTTATGGATCATCCAAGATATTCCACAGGCTATACCACCCTTTGGAGCACCTTGGGACTCATGGTGGAAACACACATGCTAAAACCCTATAAACAACGTGTGGAAGGCACTTACGCCCTAATGCAAAGTTTGATAGAGGTAGTAGAGAAAGAGCACTACAAAATTAAAACATTACGAAAAGAGACCTTGGAAAAGAATCTTGAACTTTCTGAGTATTATTTCAACTGGCAAGTGGACACCACCAAAACCAGCGTCCTTGACTTTAAGGGATTTGAGGCCGAACAACTTACCAGTGAAGTTACTGGACTTCCACGATTGAAATACAACAGAGACAAACCATTTACCAAACAGACTATCTATCAGGATTATTTTTATCCAGTGGATACAGTAACAGTTCCTGCAGCCTATATTGTCAAGAAAAGCTGGAAACGAGTGATAGAGCGATTGGATGCCAATAAAATTCGATATTCGGCTATCAAAAAAGACACCACACTTTTGGTGGAGGGCTACACCATTGAAGATTACGACACACGAAATGCCCCTTACGAAGGACACTATCTCCATTCGAATACCAAAGTCACAAAGCATACTAAAAAAGTCCATTTTAGAGAAGGTGACCTATTGATACCTACCCGTCAGCCAGGCATAAGATATCTTATGGAAACTTTGGAACCACAAGGTGCCGATTCATTCTTTAATTGGAACTTTTTTGATAGCGTTTTACAGCGCAAGGAAGGTTTTTCCCCATACGTTTTTGAGGATGTGGCCATTAAAATGCTTCAACAGGATTCTTTGCTGCTACAAGAATTCGAGACCAAAAAAGAAGCCGAGCTCAACTTTGCCAATAACTGGTATGCACAACTCAATTGGATTTTTGAACGCTCCGAGCATTTTGAGGAAGCCTACATGACGTACCCGATATACCGAATTGCCAAAGGAAGTGAAGCAGCAGGCCTGATTCCTAATTAAAAGGCCAATCCTCGAACAATATCTTTATGTTATGGTAAGAGTTTTTTAAGGCCTTTTTGGTCTTTCGGGAACCTTTCCATTTTACCTTTTTGATGCCTTCGGACTTTTCTGGAGTTAATTTACCTGTATAATCCGTAGACATAATAAACCAGTGGGTTTGTTTTAACCTGTATTCCCCGTTCCTTTTAAAAATATGGTAGGTAGTCTGGAGAAACCTATCAATTACAAGGTCCTTCACGCCCGTTTCCTCTTCTACTTCGCGAATTGCAGCATTTTCAATAGATTCGCCCTTATCTACCTTGCCCTTGGGCAAATCCCATTTTCCGTTCCTGTAGATAAAAAGTACCTTGCCTTTTCTATTAATCACAAATCCTCCGCCAGCGACCACCACTGGAATCTTGTGCATAAATAGCTTCAGAATCTTCTTCTCATCAGGATGATATAGATATGCCTTTTGAACCTTTTTTTTGGACAAAAGCTTTATAGCTTCAACAATGGAATCACCATCCAATGAAAACAAATTTCCATTGGAATCTTGGGGGCGCTCGTTTGTTAAAATCAGTGGAGCCTCATTAACAAAAACTTCATACATTTGCGCAATGGTTTTAGATAAGCAAATCGCAAAAAAAACAGCTGAGCTGTTATTACAAATTAATGCAATTAAGTTGGAACCTGAAAATCCTTTTACATGGGCCTCAGGTTGGAAATCTCCTATTTATTGCGACAATAGAATAATGTTGTCCTACCCACAGGTTAGAAACTTTGTTCGCGAAGAAATTGCCAAGCAAGTAGAGAATCTTTACGGCAAGCCAGATGTGATTGCCGGAGTGGCCACAGGTGCCATTGGTATCGGTATCTTGGTAGCAGAAGCACTGGGACTGCCCTTTGTTTACGTAAGGCCAAAACCTAAAGAGCATGGCAGACAAAATCAAATTGAAGGATATTTTGAAGCTGGACAGAGTGTGGTTGTCATAGAGGATTTGATAAGCACTGGAAACAGTAGTCTCAATGCCGTACAGGCCCTCAAGGAGCAAAATGCCGATATAAAAGGAATGATCGCCATCTTCACGTATGGTTTTCCTGTATCTACCGAAAACTTTGAAAAAGAAGGGATTGAACTCCATACCCTATCGGATTACGAGCACCTGATCGAACAGGCTTCTGAAACCAATTACATCAAAGAATCACAATTAAAGACCCTTCTTGAGTGGAGATCCAATCCGCAAGAATGGAAACAATAATTTACTATGCACATTGAAGCCTCAAAAAAGAAAGTAGCCAAAAGCGACAAAGAAGTATTTGAGTTCTTGACCGACATCAAAAACTTTGAAACTTTAATGCCCGAAAACATAGACAAGTTTGAAGTGTTGGACGAGAACACCTTCAAATTCGCCCTAAAAGGTATGCCCGAAATTGTACTTAGGCTAAAAGAACAAAACCCGTATGATAAAGTGGTCCTGGGCGCTGCAAGTGACAAACTACCTTTTACCCTTACCGCCGACATTACATCGCTCGGAGACAATGAAAGTGAAGTAGCACTTAGTTTCGAGGGACAGTTCAATGCCATGATGGCCATGATGATCAAAGCACCCATCACCAACTTTATGGGTACATTATCTAACAACATGGACAAAATCGGTCAATAGAGCAAGGTCACCTCTTTTAAATCGAATTCTTTGAGAACCTGGTCTTCCAGTTCAATAATCAGTTTACCAGTTGGTGAAACCCTTCGGATAAAACCCATGAACCTATTTCCATGGGGGTTGCTAAATGTAGAAGGCTTATCCTTCCTAAAAAGCACCTGCTCATACGAAGGCAGAAGTTGTTTCGCTGTTTTAGATTCAATATCCCTCATATGATATCGGAGTCTGTGAAGCACCTCATATAAAAGCCCGTCCAAATCAAAATTGCGGCTCATAATCCGTTTTAACGAAGAAGCCTTTTCTAAATTTGTAAAATCAGTTTGGTTTACATTCAGGCCAATTCCAATAATTGATCGGTCCACATTGTCTCCTTTGAGCACATTTTCAATCAAAATGCCACAAATTTTCTTGGAACCTGACATAATGTCGTTGGGCCATTTTACCTTTACATCCGGTATGGAACGTTCTGCCAAAGTATCCACAACAGCCAAGGAAACGGCAATATTTAACACAAATTGATGTTTGACACTCAATGCATCAAATCTCCTCAACACACTAAACATAAGGTTTTTACCGCCCTCCGATTCCCACACAGTTCCCATTTGCCCTCTACCCTTTAACTGTCTTTCAGTAACAACAGCAGTATAATCGGGGGGATTTTCCGAACGCAACAAATCCTTTAAATATTGATTTGTGGAGTCCGTGGCATCAAGTTTGAGTATTTGAAAATGTTTTTCCAATATGACAAGCCTTTACGATTTGTTAAAAACTAGGGCTAAGAAAACAAAAAAAACATAACTTTGTAAAAACTAAACTTTTTGAATGCAGAAAAAGAAAGCTAGCGCAGATGAATTGATTGCCTTGATCCTAGAAGGAATAGAAGACGTTAAAGGAGTTGACATAAATCTACTGGACCTTAGGGAAATCGAAAATACAGTTTGCGACTACTTCATCATCTGTAACGGTACTTCCAACACACATGTTAACGCAATAGTATCCTCCGTCCAAAAAAAGGTAAGCAAGGCCATCCAAGACAAGCCATGGCATGTCGAAGGCTCCGAGAACGCCGAATGGGTGCTGATGGACTACGTAAACGTTGTGGTACATGTATTTCAAAAACACATTAGGGAATTTTACGACATTGAGGGACTTTGGGGAGATGCCAAAGTCACTATGGTGGAAAGCAGTTACAATTCTTAAGAAAAAATGGCAAAAGAAAACAACCCGAATAATGCTCCCAAAAAACCACGTTTTAGCTCGTGGTGGATATATGGTGTGGTAATCGCTTTGATTATTGGCTTCCAATTTTTTGGTGGAAGCAGTTTTTCAAGTACCGAAAAAACCACAACCTCCGAATTACAGGAATTTTTGCGCAATGGTGATATCTCCAAGATAGTCATAATCACGAATACCCGTCAGGCAAAGGTTTATCTAACCGAAGAAGCCCTGAAAAAGGACGTGCACAAAGGAGTGGCAGAAAAGCCCCTTCTTCCATCCAGTGGTCTGGTTCCTCAATATGTCTTGGATTACGGAGATTTACAGATTTTCCAGAATGAAATCACTGAAATAAAGAAAGAGAACAACTTGGACACCATAGTCGAGTTTGACACGGAGTCCAACGTGCTTGGAGAAATATTCCTGACCCTATTGCCATTTGCCTTGATCATAGGCATCTGGATTTACCTGATGCGCAGAATGTCAGGTGGTGCCGGCGGTGGCGCAGGAGGTCAGATTTTCAACATTGGAAAATCCAAGGCCAAATTGTTCGACGAAAAAACCGATACTCGCACTTCTTTTAAAGATGTAGCAGGTCTTGAAGGAGCTAAGGAAGAGGTTCAAGAAATTGTGGAATTCCTTAAGAATCCTGATAAATATACCTCTCTTGGGGGAAAAATTCCAAAGGGAGCCCTTTTAGTAGGACCTCCAGGAACAGGTAAGACCCTTTTGGCAAAAGCCGTGGCAGGTGAGGCAAAAGTACCTTTCTTCTCCCTATCCGGTTCCGACTTTGTGGAAATGTTCGTGGGGGTGGGAGCTTCTAGGGTTCGTGATTTGTTCAAACAAGCCAAGGACAAATCCCCAGCTATTATATTTATTGACGAAATCGACGCCATTGGACGTGCAAGGGGCAAGAACAACTTTACAGGTTCCAATGACGAACGTGAAAATACATTGAATCAGCTATTGACAGAAATGGACGGTTTCGGGACCAATACTAACGTAATCGTATTGGCCGCGACCAACCGTGCCGATGTACTGGACAAAGCTTTGATGCGTGCCGGACGTTTTGACCGCCAAATTTATGTTGACCTACCGGACCTCAACGAAAGAAAAGAAATTTTCGAAGTACACCTTCGCCCTATTAAAACAGCAGAAACTTTGGATTTGGACTTTTTGGCCAAGCAAACACCAGGTTTCTCGGGAGCGGATATTGCCAACGTTTGTAATGAAGCTGCACTTATTGCAGCCCGTAAAGAGAAAAAAGCTGTAAACAAGCAAGACTTCTTGGATGCGGTCGACAGAATTGTTGGTGGTCTTGAAAAGAAAAACAAAATCATCACTCCAGACGAAAAGAAAACAATCGCTTTCCACGAAGCTGGACACGCTACCGTAAGCTGGATGCTAGAGCATGCTGCACCTTTGGTAAAAGTAACCATTGTTCCAAGGGGACAATCGTTAGGTGCTGCTTGGTACTTACCAGAAGAGCGCTTAATTGTTCGACCAGAACAGATGTTGGACGAAATGTGTGCCACCATGGGAGGTAGGGCCGCTGAAAAAGTAATGTTCGATAGAATTTCTACCGGCGCCTTGAGCGATTTGGAAAAAGTAACCAAACAGGCCCGTGCCATGGTCACTATTTATGGATTGAACGACCAATTGGGGAACATTACCTATTACGATTCGTCAGGACAGAACGAATACGGTTTCACCAAACCATACAGCGAGGAAACCGCACAAAAAATTGATCAGGAAATATCCAAAATGATAGAAGAGCAGTATCAGCGGGCCATCAAATTGTTGCAGGAAAACAAGGACAAGCTTACTGAACTTGCCGAAAGACTTTTGGACAAAGAAGTTATCTTTAAGGACGATTTGGAAAAGATTTTCGGACAAAGACCTTTTGAAAAACAAGAGGAAAAATTAGAGCCTGCAGAATAAAATCATTCAAAAAATTCTAATCAAAGGAATTATATTGATTCAGTAGAAAAGAACACATGCCATAAATGGGAGTTTTTAAAAAGCTTTTCGGAGGAGGAAAAAAGGTTTCCAAGGAAACTGCGGAAACCCGTGGTGACCATATGCCCGATTTAAAGATTCCCGTGGATGAGAAATTCACCATTTACTTTAAGAAGAATGGTGGAAAGTTCATCTATTGCGAAGACTTTGCCGAGGTTTCCGAAGCACTTAAAAACATTATTTCGGAAAACGACTGGCAAAACCATCTGTTCTATTCCCTAGACCCGAGGTTGGAAACAAAGTTTGCTTCCGAAAAGCTTCAGTTTACCGATAATCGCAAGGAGAGCAATATTTTCTTTACCACCTGTGAGCATCTTGTGGCCCATAATGGTTCCATATTGGTATGTTCCAATCAAATTAAGGAAAAGAAATTGGACGAACTGCCATCCAATTTGGTAGTTTTTGCCACAACAAGCCAGTTGGTGGATTCCATAAGCGAGGCGCTCAAAATTATCAAGGAACGCTACCAAAAGAATATTCCTAACAATATTACCACATTAAAACACTTTCAGCCTACGGCGGAAAACAAAGATGATTTCCTTTCTTACGGAAGTGCCTCGAAAAATGTATATCTTTTGCTCCTAGAAGATTTCTAAGTATTATAGTACATGAGAGAGATTTTAAGACGCTCCATAACAGGAGTTATATATGTATTACTTCTGCTAGGTGCTGTTTTTCTAAGCTCGGATGCCTTCGACTTTTTATTTATGACCTTTGGGCTAGCATGCCTGTATGAATACAAGCGCATTGTAAACCTAAAGGGCTACCATATATTCATGGCCTATTTGGCACTTTGGTGGGTTTTTATATACCTTACCAATGACTCAACCGCCATAAACCTTCTAATGCTCTGTACAATCACGGTGGATATTGCATTGCTCATGTTCCTTTTCTCTAAAAGGCCCAAAAATTTTAGCACGTTCCAAAAATTTATCATTGGGTTATTTTACATCGGTGGAGGCTGCATTTTTTTGACCATGATTCCATATAAACATGATGATTTTGCTCAATTTCTTATCATGGGCATCTTTATTTTGATATGGGTAAATGATACTTTTGCCTATTTAACAGGGCGGGCTTTTGGACGAACTAAACTTTTTCCTTCAGTTTCTCCAAAAAAAACCATTGAAGGTTCTGTAGGAGGTCTTATTTTTGCACTAGTGGCCGCTTACTTTTTATCATGGTACGAAACAAGGTTATCGATTACCGAGTGGATGGCAATGGCCTGTTTAATAGTTGTAGCGGGGAGTTTGGGAGATTTATTGGAATCCAAGTTCAAACGAATGGTCGGGGTAAAGGACAGTGGAGCCATATTACCGGGACATGGTGGAATTTGGGACCGTTTGGATAGCCTAGTGTTCGCTGCGCCTTTTGCTTATTTGATTTTAAATATTTTCTCCTATGTTTCATAAAGAGGGTCAAAAAATTATCATCATCACTTTCTGTATCGTGGTGGCAGCCGTTCTGGCGGCGCATTACTACGTTAATCTAGAGTGGGCCCGGTTTTCGCTTCAGGTAGCCGCATTGATTTTTCTCATTGCCATTCTCCAGTTTTTTAGAAATCCCAAAAGACGTGTCACCCGCAGTTTTGATGAAATTCTGGCACCCGTGGATGGAAAGGTCGTGGTAATTGAAGAAGTGGATGAACCTGAATATTTCAAGGAAAAAAGAAAACAGGTATCCATATTCATGTCGCCCACCAATGTACACGTTACCAGATATCCCGCAAGTGGAACGGTAACGTACTCCAAATATCATCCCGGGAAATATTTGGTGGCCTGGCACCCAAAATCCAGTACGGAGAACGAACGTACCACCGTTATACTCCACACCCCAAAATTTGGTGAAATCGGCTACCGACAAATTGCTGGCGCCATGGCCCGTAGAATCGTAAACTACGCTGAGGAAGGCGAACAGGTAACCCAAGGCGAGGATGCAGGCTTCATAAAATTTGGGTCCCGCGTTGATTTGTTGCTTCCTTTGGATTGTGATATTACTGTTAAGCTCAATCAAAAAGTAGTTGGAGCGCACACTTGTATAGCCTCCGTAAGACCGTTGGATGATTAACGAGGACCTACATAAAAGATTCGAAGACGCCGTTAACTTTGTTAACGACTATACCGATCCTTTACCAGCTGACCTACTCTTAAAGCTCTACGCCTATTTCAAGATTGCCAACAAAAACTTTGACAATCCAGGAAGCAGGACACCCCTCATCAATGCCTTTAAAGCCAATGCCCTCTTCCAAGCCAAAAGAATAAGCAGAGAAGAAGCTATGGAGAAATATGTGGAATTGGTTGAGAAAGAGCTTAAAACACTCTAAGAAGCCAAATCTGGCGCAACAAACGACCTTTCAAAGTAGGTAAAGTAAATACCGCCAAAAATTGTTATCAAAAAATAAAGGGCAACCACATAGCTTCCCATGGAAAAGTTTGAATTGATTCCAAACCAATCGTTCGTAAAATAAATCAAGGTCAATCCACCTACTCCCCTGATCACCTCAATCCAAACTGCATAAATTTTACGGTCCATCAAAGTAGTGTAGCCATAGATTCCAACAAAAATAAAGGCTCCGAACAGCAGCAGACCGTCAAAACCGATTTCCGCATAGTTATAGAACATAAACAACATCAAAAAGGTGGTTATAATTAACTGAAAAAGCGAATATGCCTTGAGCGAGGATGATGCCTCGGGTTGATATTTTCGAAAATTATACACATTCTTGATTATAGAAATAGGATATTTTTCCTTGACATCTGCCGGGCGCCAGCCTGTGGGCATAAACCAAATCCTCAATTTGTCCCAATAATTTTTGGTCCGCCAAGCATCCTGTATTAATCGCCATAAATGTTGAAAATTTATAATGATAGGGTTCCAAGTGTTCGCAGGTTTCAGTACACCATATTGTGGTGGAACCTCATCCAGTTCCTCCTGAAAGGTTCCAAACATCCTATCCCACACGCAAAAAATCTGCCCAAGGTTTTTGTCGATATACTCCTTATTGATGGCATGGTGTACCCTATGCTGCGATGGTGTTACGATAACGTACTCCAAAAATCCCATTTTCCCAATATGCTGGGTATGGTACCAAAACTGCGCAAAAAGATGTATGGGCGCCAAAACCGCAATCACCTTGTGGGGCACACCCAAAAGCGCGGCCGGGATCAATAAAAGCGCATAATAGCCCAGTAAATTAGAAATAGGTTGCCGAAGTGCACAGGCCAAATTAAATTCCTCACTACTATGATGAATTACATGCTGGTTCCAAAAAAAGTTGATATGATGGCTCAACCGATGGTTCCAATACCCTGCAAAATCAAGAGCAATAAAGGCCACGATCCACACCAACCAGGTAGCCTTGACCTCGATAAGTGCCAAATGTTCCAGTAAAAAAGGATAACTGATCAAAATCAGCACCAATCCGAGAGAATCCTTCACCACATTAGTAAGACCAGAGCTAAGGCTGCTCACCGTATCCATAAGGTTATGTTTCTGATCTTTTACAAATCGGCCATATAGAATCTCGATCAACACCAGGCCGATAAAAAAAGGAGTGGCATATAACAATGCCGTTGCATATGATTCCATATCAAGAAAAATTTAAAATTTTGCTCGATGCAAGAATGGGGTTATATGCCTTTAAGTTAATCTAAATTTTTAAATAACTGAATATCATTTGCATCCGTTAGATCAGGAATGTGCTCGGAGCGTGGAATACAAAGTACACTTTTCGGTTGTTCCTCCACCAAAACGGCCACGGCCTTGGGCAGTTCCTTTTCGTCGCGAACAGGATCAATGGGGCAGTTTTTTAAGTACGGATAAATCCCGTTGCCTGAAAAACTAAAAATGTTCATACTTACCCTAAGCTGACCGGATGCATCCTTGTACTTTGGAACCTCTTCCACATTTGGTTTTTCAACAATTTGTTGTAGAAATCCATCCTCGGAAATATCCATGACGGCAAACTTGGCAATACGCTCCTCGGTATAATCGAAACCTGAACTGCCATAACTGATCAGCGCATGAGGAGCCTCCCTATCCTCTCTCAAATCTCGTAATGCGCCAACGGAGTACAGGTTATCGCCATTACAGACAGTGAATGTACCCTGCTTTAATTCGGGATACTGGTCCAAACATTGTTGAAGGGCATCCGCGGTACCTAAAGGTTTTGTTCTTCCTTCCGGTACCGATTGAACGGCCAAGAACACTTCCAGCCCATTTGGAAAACCATCTTGATCTTTCAAATCCTGAAAAGTAGCATTTTCAGGACTTGTGATCAAGTATAATTTCGCATATCCCGCCTCGACAGCATTCTGCACCAAATAGTATAGGAAGGGTCTCCCTTTCTTACCAACAGGAATCAAGCTTTTATGGGGGATGTTGTCCATGACTTGGTCATCCCGTTGTTTTAAACTCCTTTTCATTCGTGAAGATGCACCACCTACCATGATGATCAAACTTGTATTATCCATTTTCATCAACTTGTTAGTTCTACGGCGTATACCACTTTCGCTCCTTTTTCCAAAAATGCCTGTTTCACCCTTTCTTCCGCATCATCTGGAACCATGGCCACCATACAGCCACCTCCGCCCGAACCGATTATTTTGGTTCCAATGGCTCCTGCCTCGCATGCAGCGTCCATCATATGTATCATTTCCAGAGGGGTATTTTGTATTTCTTTTTGAAGAATCATTTGGTGCTGATTCATTAAATCACCCAGAAATTGGATGTTGGGGTTTGGATTCAACAACTCTTTTTTAGCTTCCAATGTGATGTGGTAATTGTAAATAGCGGCATACCAATATCCCTGAAGCCCCTCGGGCACCAAATCTACATATGCGTCGTAATCCGACAAGCTGGCGTGCTCCAATTCAAATGAGGAATGGACCTTTTTAACGGCATCCACCGCCCGTTGTTGATACACCCTAGCGTTTTTTAAAACTTCCAAAGTTTTTTTGGGGACCCCCGATTCAGCGACCAACAACTTGCCCAGACTAGCACTTAAACGAGTACTCTCTCCATTTTTTGTATCAATATAAATCAAGCCTTTTTGTGCTATGGTATATTGATCCATCAATCCACCAGGCTGATTAAAAAACAGCACTTCGGCTTCGTAGGCCCATCTCCCAATTTGATAATCGCTGATTTCTTCTGATTTTCCCTGCGTCGCCACTAAAAAGCGAATCCATGCTACCACCAAAGCGGAAGAACTGGACAGCCCCGCATTCACCGGAATATTACCCGATATTTCGATATCATAGCCTTGATTCAACTGAAAGCCTTCCCTTTTTAGCACAGCCATGACCGACCTAAAATAATCATCGGGTCGAACGTTTTTTAAATTATCATCCAGAGCAATTTTTGCTTCTTCCCGTAGGTCCAACAACTTTAAAAGATATGTTTTATTAGTATTGGGAGTGGCTCTCAAATTTATAAAACGGTCTATGGTCCCAGCAATTACGGGCAATCCCAAATAATCTTGATGGTCCCCATAAAAACAGATTCGGGCGGGTACTTTTATTTCAATCATTAATACTATAATCTACTTAACTAATTATTTGCAACGGTTCGGTATTCTTCCAGTTGCCTCTGGTAAAATCGGGGAACGGCTGAGGTGCTCCAGCGCTTGCCACTGAGCGTTCGCTCAATGGGGAAACGGCGCTCCAAAGGCAACCTTCGTACACATTTTGGTCCAAAGGCAATCCTTTTTGAAGACATTCCACTATGCGATATACCATGATACCGTCCATGCCCCCATGTCCACTGCCCTTGGCAGCTTCGTTCAATCTTTTATACAAGGGGTGGTCATACTTTTCATATAGTTTCTCCAATTCCTCGCCCTGAACCCATGAATGATGGTCTTCCGTAAGCCCTTCCACACCTCCTTCCACAGCTACGCGGGTCGGGAACCCTGCCAGAATGCCTTTGGTTCCCTGAACCAAGTTCAACCGGGAATATGGTCTTGGACTGGTTTCGTCCCATTGCACCATAATGGTTTTTCCAAAATGGGTTTTGATGATGGATGTATTCAAATCGCCACCTTTAAAATCCAACTGGTTCCATTTGTGGTCGGCGACATAATTTTTTTCAGCATAAAGTTCCCGCCCTCTCGATGGCGTGGAGAAAGAAACCAAACTGCCAAAGGTATCTTCTCCTCTACCCAAACTCATGTACTGGGCCACTGGACCCAATCCATGGGTAGGATATAAATTTCCGTTACGGTTGGCATAATGATGGGTGCGCCACGACCCTGTTCCCCGCTCCTGCTCTTCCATCTGCCAACGTAATTCGTGGATATAGGCTGCCTCGCCATGAAGAATCTCTCCAATTAAACCTTGGCGGCACATATTGAGAAACATCAACTCATCTCGACTATAGTTGACGTTTTCCAGCATCATGCAATGCCTCTGGGTACGCTCGCTGGCATCTACAATATCCCACATCTCCTGAATGGTGGTGGCCATCGGCACCTCAACAAAAGCATGGGCACCGTGCTCCATGGCTCCGATGGCCATTGGGGCATGGTTGGCCCAATTGGTGGCAATAAAAACTATATCCGGCTGTACCTCCTTGAGCATGGTTTGCCATTCATCTTCGCCTCCCCAGTATTGGGCTATATTTTTATGCCGATTTTCTCCTGCGGCGTCTTTTACCCATTTTGTTTTTTCTTTAACCAAGTCTTCATAAAGGTCACAGATAGCAACTACTTCAGTACCCTCCAAAGCGGCAAAAAACTTGGCATGTGTGCCTCCCCGGGCCCCCACTCCAATAAAAGCAGCGCGAACCTTTTCCAATTTAGGAGCCGCAAATCCGCCCATGTAAGTTGATGAAAATGGTCTTTCCGAATTGGCTTTTAAATACGATGGAACTATGGATACTGCGGCTGCGGTCAACGAAGTCTTTTGAATAAAACTTCTTCTATTGAGATTTTTCATGGGTATTTGAGTTGTAGTCTTATTTGCTGTGTCAAAGTATGAAAAATAAAAGGGAAGTTAACCTCCCTTTAAAATCAATACAACGTGTAAAATTCTATTATTGTAAACTAGCCAAACTCTTTTCCAAAGTTTCGATTTTGGCTTCGGCATCGGCAGCTTTTTTACGTTCCATTTCCACCACTTGTTCGGGTGCGTTATTCACAAAACGCTCGTTGCTCAATTTTTTTTCAACGGATTTTAAAAATCCTTTGGTGTAATTGAGTTCCTCTGTAATCTTGGCAATTTCCGCCTCAACATCAATAGCTCCGCTCATAGGAATAAAGTACTCATTGCTTTTTACCCTAAAGGTCAGGGCTCCGTCCAAACTAGCATCGACCGTCTCCAGTCTTGAGAGGTTTCCTAATTTGATAATGATGGCATCCATGTCCGAATCTACACCCTCGGCATTCAGCACAAAAAGTTCCAATGCATCTTTTTGAGGAATATTTTTCTCCTTTCTGATGGTTCTAACACCTGAAATCACTTCCGAAGCAAAATCAAAATCCGCTATCAAAGCTGAATCCACTTCCTTTGCATCGGGCCATTGAGAAACTATCAACGCATCTTCTGGTGTACGTTCCGCGATGTGCTGCCAAACTTCCTCCGTTAAAAAAGGCATAAATGGGTGGAGCAACTTTAAGTTTTCTTCAAAAAGGGCCAATACCTCATTATACGTTTTTTGGTCAATGGGTTTTTGATACTCAGGCTTTACAATTTCCAATAACCAAGAACAGAAATCGTCCCAAACCAATTTATAGGTAGCCATCAACGCATCGGAAATACGGTATTTGGAGAAATGGTCCTCAATCTCTACCAAGGTTTGATTGAATTTGGCCTTGTACCACTCGATTCCTTTTTGTGCTGCCTCCGGTTGCGGAATATCTGCTACTTCCCATCCTTTTACCAATCGGAAGGCATTCCAAATTTTGTTGGCGAAGTTGGCTCCTTGCTGACAAAGGGCTTCATCGAATAGCAGGTCGTTACCTGCCGCTGAACTCAACAATAATCCAACACGAACCCCATCGGCCCCAAAATCTTCTATCAATTTAAGGGCATCGGGCGAGTTGCCCAAGGATTTGGACATTTTTCGACGTTGCTTGTCACGTACCAATCCTGTGAGGTAAACATTTTCAAAAGGTCGTTTCCCCCTGTATTCATAACCGGCTATGATCATTCTGGCCACCCAGAAGAACAAAATGTCGGGTCCGGTCACCAAATCATTGGTCGGGTAATAATAGTTTACCTCGTCGTTTTCCGGTTCCAAGATTCCTCCAAATACGCTGATGGGCCATAACCAGGAGGAGAACCAAGTATCCAGAACATCCGGGTCTTGGCGTAAGTCCGATAGTTGCAGTTCCGGTTTTTTGGCCTTTGCCAGTTCCAATGCTTCTTCGGCAGTTTCGGCCACCACAAAATCTTCTTTACCATCGCCGTAGTAGTAGGCTGGTATTTGTTGCCCCCACCATAATTGACGGGAAATGTTCCAATCCCGGATGTTTTGCATCCAGTGGCGATAGGTATTATCGAACTTTGATGGGTATAGTTTAACGTCCTTGGTTTCCAAAACCCCATCCAAAGCAGGTTTTGACAGGTTTTCCATTTTCAAGAACCACTGGTCCGAAAGCCTCGGCTCGATTACGGCCTTAGTCCTTTCAGATGTACCGACTTTATTGGTATGTTGTTCGGTTTTGACCAAAAACCCTTTTTCTTCCAATTCTTTGGAAATTTCCTTTCGCACCACAAAACGGTCTTTTCCTTCATAATGAAGGCCAAAAGAATTAAGGGTCGCATCTTCGTTGAAGATATCTACCACATCTAGGCCGTGTTTATCCCCTAGATTTTTATCGTTCTCATCATGTGCAGGGGTAACTTTTAAGCAACCTGTACCAAATTCAACATCGACATACTCGTCCTCTATAATAGGTATAACCCTGCCAGAAATTGGGACAATGGCCTTTTTTCCCCTTAAATGATGATATCTTTCATCATTTGGGTTGATACAAATCGCGGTATCGCCCAAAATGGTCTCTGGACGTGTAGTGGCTATGGTCACTTTTTCGTCTGAATCTTCAATGGCGTACGAGAGATAATATAGATTCCCTTGTCGCTCTTCATAAATAACTTCTTCATCAGAAAGCGTGGTCTTGGCCTCTGGGTCCCAGTTCACCATTCGATACCCCCTGTAAATCAAACCTTTGTTATATAAATCGACAAAAACTTTTATTACCGATGCTGACATATCGTCATCCATCGTGAATTTAGTCCGTTCCCAGTCGCAGGAACAGCCCAGTTTTTTCAACTGCTGAAGGATTACCCCTCCATATTCATTCGTCCAATCCCAAGCATGTTTAAGAAACTCATCGCGGGACAATTTGGACTTATCGACACCATCTGCCTTTAGCTTGGCCACTACTTTAGCTTCTGTAGCAATAGAAGCGTGGTCCATTCCCGGCACCCAACATGCATTTTTTCCCAAGAGCCTGGCTCTTCGAATAAGAACATCTTGAATGGTATTGTTGAGCATATGCCCCATATGAAGCACCCCGGTAACGTTTGGTGGGGGAATTACTATGGTGTACGGTTCCCTTTCATCGGGTTTGGAACTAAAATAATCGTGCTCCGACCAGTAGGCATACCAATGCTCTTCAACCCGTTTTGGGTCATATTTTGATGGAATTTCCATTTTACGGTATAGTTTTTGTTAATAAGACTGTGATTGGTTTTTTTGAAAGGAAAGCAAAATGTTAATTTTACGCTATTCTTCAGCTTAGGACCAATTCAGAAATACGAAACAAAAATAAGTAACGTTATTCTATAACAAAAGAATTTTGGATGCAGGTATCAAAACATCTACATTTGAAGTTCACCCAAAAACCAAAAATGATGAAAAAAACTGTACTGATGCTGTTTATAGGGCTTTTATCCTTAGGGGTATACGCTCAAGAAACCGCTAAAATCGAATTTAAGAGCGAGACCATTGATTACGGAGAAATTGAAAGAGGTAGCGATGGTGTTCGTGTATTTGAATTTACCAATACAGGTGATGCTCCTTTGGTAATCAGCGATGTTAAATCTAGCTGTGGATGTACCATCCCCAAAAAGCCAGAAGAGCCGATTATGCCTGGAAAAGTGGGTAAAATCGAAGTAAAATATGACACAAACAGAGTTGGCCCCATCAGAAAGGCCATTACTGTAACCTCAAATGCTGACACTCCAACCAAGGTACTTAAAATAAAAGGTACCGTTAAAAGTCCTGGAGCTAAGTAAGAAGAAGAGAATTATATTTTAAAAGCCCCAAAATCAATTGATTTTGGGGCTTTTTATTTTAATCATCGTCGTCAAACATCTTCTTAAGGACAAAGGTGAAGAGCAGGTCGGTGTTATATCTTTCAATAAGAACTTTGATTCGTTTCCCTTCCCGTTCATTTATCATTTTAAGTATTTCCTGTAGCTTGTATTTGTGGACTTTTTTCCCGTTTACGGCCAATATAACATCTCCTTCACGTAAACCAGCCTCTGCAGCAGGGCTACCGGCACGGATACCGGACACCACTATTTCTGGAACCAAACTCAGCCTTGTCTTGTTCTCCAACAAAATTTGAACGTTACCAAACGTATCGCCATTGTCTTCCTTGACAAGCCCATTAACATCCGCAATACTCTCAGCGATATATCTTAAACCATTGTGTTGCAAATCGATTCCTGCCAAGTTATATTGAAAGGGTTCATTAAAATTACCGTTCATTTTTAGGGTGACCAGACCTCTGCCATAATCAAAAACCATGTTGAAACGTTTGAGCACTTCTCCTCCCAAACTACCGTTTCGGCCATTCAAGCTATCAATCCCCTGAAAAGACTCTCTATAAGGAAAAGCTACCTTGGCTTCATCCAGTTTAAAATCACCTATCTGGACTCCATTGATTTTACTCCGTTTTCCAAAAATATCGCCGCTCAGCCCTCTTCCCAGATGGTCTTCATAATTTTTTTCGGGTATTTCCAATCCCTTTTCGGGTTCGGGAAACAACCAAAGTGCATCACTGCTCCCAGTATCTACAAGCAATTTCACGTTAATATTTGCCGTATCCTTCATCAATACCGTTCCCTCAACATATGCTTTTCTTTTTTCTACCAACAAAGGAATGGTCTGTCTGTTTCTTCTCTCCTTATATGTATAAAGTTCAGGATTGTGCAGTTTCAGTTTTCTAGCGCTATAGTTCACTTCAACAATAAAATCACGGAATAGGTCATAGCCCATTATGCCATGTACGGGAATTCCCAATGTCGTTGAAAAATCGATTCCTCGATCCATCACCACATATAGATCCTGAGCAAAATTTATCGCTTTGCCCAACCTAAATATATTCCTTTTGGAACTCAAGGCTTTCATAGGCTTACCATCTCCCAGACCACGTATGGTGACTTCTGAAACATTGTTGATGGGTATGGAATCAGATTCCGATAGATTGAAAAGAATAGGCTTGCTTACACCGGAATCGAGTATAAAGGTCAGTTCAACCCCGTTAATCTCCACAGGAATGATGATGAGGTTATTTATGAGTTCAAAATTGATTCGCTGGAATTTCTTATCCTCGGGCAATTCAAAACCCTGCGCCAAAATAAACATTGGCACAATTAAAAGAAGCATAAAAATAAAACCCTTTCTCATCGACATACACAAAATAATCACCTCTTCACTAAGAAATATACAAAATAAGGTTTGAACCCAATCATATTTTAACATTTCCAATAGCAATTAATTTATGTTCAATCTTGTTGTTTTCGATATTAGGTTTTCTCATTTTTGCCAAAACTTTAGTTCATGCCAAGCATTTCAAAGAAAGGGATTCAAATGCCCGCATCACCCATCCGAAAATTAGTGCCCTACGCAGAGGCCGCCAAAAAACGAGGAACCCATGTAATACACCTTAATATTGGACAGCCCGATATTAAAACTCCAAAAGTGGCTTTAGATGCGGTTCGCAACCATAACATTGAGGTTCTTGAGTATAGCATGACCCAAGGCTCCGAGGAGTACCGGAAAAAAATTGCGGACTACTATACAAAACAGGACATTTTTGTTGATGCTGAAGATATTATAGTGACCACGGGCGGTTCCGAGGCATTATCGTTTACCTTGGGAACCATTATGGACAATGATGATGAAATTATCATACCCGAACCATTTTATGCAAATTATAATGGTTTTGCCACAGCTGTAGGTGTTAAGGTCAAACCCATTGCTTCATCTATTGAAAATAACTTTGCACTTCCCCCCATTTCCAAGTTTGAAGACCTTATCACCCAAAAAACTAAAGCTATACTCATATGTAATCCCGGGAACCCAACAGGATATCTTTATAGCAAGGAAGAAATTCATCAGTTGGCGGAATTGGTTAAAAAATACAATCTTTTCCTCGTGGCCGATGAGGTGTACCGCGAATTTACCTATGATGGCAGGGAACATTACTCGATTCTTCAGGTAGAGGGATTGGAAGAGCACGCCATTGTCGTGGATTCCGTTTCCAAAAGATACAGTATGTGCGGTGCACGTATTGGCTGTATGATTTCAAAAAATACCGAGGTTATCGGTACTGCGCTAAAATTTGCACAAGCCCGTTTATCTCCGCCAACTTTTGCTCAGATTGCCAGTGAAGCCGCTTTGGAAACCCCACAATCTTATTTTGATGATGTAATCGACGAATATGTTTCACGAAGAAACCTTTTAATCACCGAGCTCAACAAATTGGAAGGTGTAAAGGTCGCCACACCTCAAGGTGCCTTTTATTGTGTCGCAGAACTTCCGATTAAGGATGCGGACCACTTTGCACAATGGTTGTTGGAAAGTTTTGAGATAGATGGAAATACGGTGATGGTAGCTCCCGCTGCCGGTTTTTATGCAACACCTGGCTTGGGAAAAAATCAGATTAGAATTGCCTATGTGCTGGAAAAAGAGCAACTTGTAAAGGCAGTCCATATTTTAGGAAAGGCTTTAAGAGAGTATAACGCCCAGTGAACATACAGGAAAACATATCCTTAAAAAACTATAACACCTTCGGCATTGACGTTAGGGCACGGTTCTTTGTTGAAATAACAGGTCTTGTACAGCTTCAAAAAGTACTGGAACTCAAGGCATACCCCAAAAAGTTCATCATCAGCGGAGGAAGCAACATGCTACTTACCAAAGATATAGATGCTTTGGTGGTACACATAAAACTAAAGGGCATCTCTATTGTTGAAGAAAATGAGAATTTTGTAGAGGTCAAGGCAATGGCCGGCGAGAATTGGCACGAACTCGTTATGTGGAGTCTGGAACAAGGATTTGGCGGACTCGAGAATCTTTCGCTCATCCCGGGCAACGTTGGTACTGCACCCATCCAAAATATTGGCGCCTATGGCGTTGAACTAAAAGATGTTTTTGTGAGTTGTGCAGCCATGGACGTCAAAACCGGGGAGCTAGAGGGTTTTGATAACGAAGCATGCGAGTTTGGGTATAGGGATTCCATTTTCAAGAATGAGGCGAAGGATAAATATATCATCACTTCGGTAGTACTCAAATTGACCAAGAAAGACCATGTACTTCACACAGGCTACGGTTCCATTGAGAACGAATTGAAGGAAAAGGGCATTGTACATCCGACAATCAGGGATATTTCCGACGCTGTCATCGCCATACGCAGAAGTAAACTGCCCGACCCAAAGGAAATAGGCAATAGTGGCAGCTTTTTTAAAAATCCGGTAATTTCCCAAAAAGCGTTTGATAGGTTCACCAAAAAAAATCCGAATGCCCCTTTTTATGAAATGGACGATAATCAATTTAAGATTCCCGCCGGTTGGCTGGTGGAACAATGCGGTTTTAAAGGAAAACGCTTTGGTGACGCAGGTGTGCACGAAAAGCAGGCCCTTGTGTTGGTTAACCACGGAAGTGCCACTGGCAAAGAGATTCTTGACCTAAGCAAAAAAATTCAAGACGAAGTGCAAAAAACCTTTAAGATAAAGATCCAACCTGAAGTTAATATAATAAAATAACCCCCGCATTGAAGTCAATAACGAGGGTTATACCAAACCAAACTAACCAAATTTATGTATGTCGTCAGGGCTTTGAAACCCCTTATTTCTATTCAAAATTTACAAGACAAAAAAGCTTTTTCTGCCTTAGCTTTGTTTTATATACGAGATAAATCCTATTTTAGATTTTGGCCCCATAAAAAATTTTACCAAAAGCATCATTAATGAGCACATTGATCGAGAGACATATTGTTTCACTCCTTGAGGAAAAAGACGACAAAGCTATTTCCTTACTTTATGAAAATTATGGGGACACCTTGTTCGGTGTTGCTTTTAAGGTAGTAAAAGATGAGGATTTGGCCCAAGATGTACTACAGGAAAGTTTCATAAAAATTTGGAAAAAAGCCGACACCTACGATGCTTCCAAAGCAAAACTTTTCACCTGGTTGTTCAGGATTGTAAGAAACACGGCCATAGATAAGTTACGTAGTGTAACCAATAAATCGGATAAGGAAATCCAAATCGACGTTTCAGACGTATATAATGTTGGAGTGAAGGCCATTAACCCGGAACATCTGGACATCCAAGAAAACTTGGACAAAATAGAAGATAAGTACAGAATTGTTTTAGAGGCCCTATTTTTTGAAGGAATGACGCAGCAAGAGGCAAGTGATGAATTGGACATACCTTTGGGAACCATAAAATCCCGGTTAAAAATAGGACTTAGGGAACTTGGAAAGATTTACGGAACAACAATGTCCCTGCTCTTAATCTTAAATTTGTTGTCATGAAAGAAAAAGTAAAAATATTTTTAGAGTCCGACATTTTAGAGAAATACCTTTTGGGAGACACCACTAAAGAGGAATCCCAAAAAGCGGAAAGATATATTGCCATGTATCCCGATGTGCGGGAGACCTATGAAGTGCTCCAGAAAAACTTGGAGACCTTTGCCAACATGTATGCCAAGAAAACCCCGGAAGGCTTAAAGGACATTATAATTGCCAGTGCACGAAAAGAAACCATGGTAAGCAAAAGGTACATGAGGTATGCCGTTGCAGCCAGTATCGCCATTATGATTTTCGCCGGCTCCTCCCTATTCTTTTGGAACCAGAACAAAACATTACAGGAAGAAAACACCCTCGTAACCAACCAAATCAAGTATTTGGAGGATAACATGAAGGACCAATTGGCTGACATGAGAAACCAGTTTATCGTTCTTAACAATCCCGCAACCAAGAAATATCAAGTAAGGGGTGAACGTGAGGCAAAGGAACTCAAGGCCATTGCATACATAAACCCTGTTAAAAAACTGTCGTACATTAATGTGAGCAACGTTCCGGAACTTCCCGAAGACAAATGTTTTCAAATGTGGGCAGAGGTCAATGGAGAACTGGTAAACTTGGGTGTCATCAAAGATTTTGACGAAAAAGACAAACTTCTTGCCTTACCCTACGCTGACAATGCTGTGGGATATATCACCATTGAACCAAAAGGCGGAAACAATATTCCATCTGTAGACAATATCGTAGCCAATATCAATTACTAATAAAATAGAGTTTACGGTAAAGAAACCTTAAACATTCCGACCTTTAAGAAGGTATTTTGTACCTTTGTACAAAAGTTGGATTATGAAGCTAGTATTGGTCACCATTGGATTGTTAGCACTTGCATTTGCAGGAATCGCCATCAAAATCTGGGGTAAAAAGAACGGCGAGTTTGCCGGAACATGTGCAAGTCAAAGTCCTTTTTTGAACAAGGACGGTGAGGCTTGTGGTTTTTGCGGAAAACTACCGGAAGAACAAGATTGCAAGAAAGATACCGTTACGAATACCCAATAAAATTAATTCTTAGGCAAGCCTTATTATTTGGAAAAAACCGACGATTCCATCAAGGAGATTATACAAAGGGCAAAAGAGGGAAACCAAATTGCCTTTAGTAACCTCGTTGACACTTTTTGGAACGATGTGTACGGTTTTCAAATGCTTCGCACCAAAAATGAAAACGATGCCGAGGACATTACCATAAGGACTTTTTCCAAAGCATTCGATAAAATCGATACCTACGACGAAAACTACGAGTTCAAGACTTGGCTCATCACCATCTCCAAAAACCTTCATGTAGATCTTCTCAGAAAACGCAAAAGAAGTCTAATGAACGAAATGGAATCCCGCGGAGACGAGGTAAAAAAAGTTTTGGATGAAACTCCCACCGTAGAGGACCGCTTGATTACGGAACAAAATCTGGCCAACCTCTTGCAGGATATCAAAAAAATGAAGCCGCACTATCAGAAAGTAATCAATCTGCGGTATTTTCAAGAAATGAGTTATGCCGATATAGCCAAGGAACTCAATGAACCCGTCAATAACATAAAGGTGAAATTGCTCCGTGCCAAAAAACTTTTGGCAGAAATCATCAAAAAAAAGTGACTTCTTCCAAGTCACATAGTTTCTTTCCCAGTTTCGTATCTTTGTACTTCTAAATTTGTTCTATGAGCACAAGCGTAGCAGAAAACGTAATACCACCTAAAGGAAAGCCAAAGTGGCTAAGGGTTAAGCTTCCAACGGGCAAAAAATATACCCAGCTCAGGGGGCTTGTGGACAAGTACGACCTACATACCATTTGCACCTCCGGTAGCTGCCCAAATATGGGTGAATGTTGGGGTGAAGGTACCGCTACATTTATGATTTTGGGAAATATCTGTACCCGCTCCTGTGGGTTCTGTGGTGTAAAAACAGGACGCCCGGAAACTGTGGATTGGGCGGAGCCGGAAAAAGTGGCACGCTCCATAAAAATCATGAACATTAAGCATGCCGTGCTCACCTCTGTAGATCGAGATGACCTAAAAGACATGGGATCCATCATCTGGGCAGAAACGGTAAAAGCCGTAAGGCGCATGAACCCGGAAACAACAATGGAAACTTTGATTCCTGATTTCCAAGGAATCCCCACCCATTTGGACAGGATATTGAAAGTAGCCCCTGAAGTGATTTCCCATAACATGGAAACCGTAAAAAGGCTAACACGAGAGGTTAGAATACAAGCCAAATACGAAAGAAGTCTGGAAGTATTGGACTATTTGAAGAAAAACGGAGCAAACAGGACCAAATCGGGCATTATGCTTGGTTTGGGCGAAGAAGAGAGCGAAGTTATCTCCACTATGGAAGACCTACGAAAAGCGAATGTGGATGTAATCACTATTGGGCAGTACCTCCAGCCTTCAAAAAAACACCTCCCGGTAAAACAATTTATCCTCCCGGAACAATTTAAAAAATACGAGGAATTAGGACTGGAAATGGGCTTTAGACATGTAGAAAGCGGAGCTTTGGTCCGTTCATCCTACAAAGCACATAAGCACATACACTAGTACGGTACCCCATCATCATGAAAAACATCACTGTTGGTATAAATGGCTTCGGTCGTATAGGTAGAACCCTTTTTAGACTTTTGCTCAACCATCCGAACATCAATGTGGTAGCCATAAACGATTTGGCCAATGCCGAAACCTTGGCCCATCTGCTAAAATATGACAGTATCCATGGTGTATTGCCCTTTGATGTATCGCACCAAAATGGACATATTCTTGTTGATGGCAACAAAATACCGGTACTCAATCACAATCATCCAAAAGAAATAGATTGGAAATCCCATGGGGTGGATATCGTGGTCGAATCCACTGGAAAATTTAAGACAAGAGCGGATTTGGGCCTACACATAAAAAATGGGGCCAAAAAAGTAATACTTTCCGTTCCGCCGTTGGACGACTCTATAAAAATGGTGGTATTGGGCGTAAACGAGAAAATCCTGGACAAGGACGACCAAATTATCTCCAACGCGTCCTGCACTACCAACAATGCTGCACCCATGATTAAAGTTATCAACGAACTGTGCGGCATAGAACAAGCGTACATCACAACGGTACATTCCTATACCTCTGACCAAAGCCTTCACGATAGTCCCCACAGAGACCTTCGTAGGTCCAGAGCCGCAGGGCAATCCATAATCCCTACCACAACCGGCGCAGCAAAGGCATTGACCAGTATCTTTCCAGAACTATCAAATGTTATAGGCGGATGTGGTATACGAGTCCCCGTGCCCAACGGGTCATTGACCGATATTACTTTCAACGTCATACAAGAAACCTCGATTGAAAAAATAAATACTACCTTTAAAAGGCAAGCGGAAAACAACCTTAAAGGAATTCTTAATTACACCGAAGACCCTATTGTTTCTATCGACATAAACAATAGTTGTTACTCTTGTACGTTTGATTCATTGATGACCTCCGTAATCGGGAAAATGGTAAAGATTATCGGATGGTACGATAATGAAACTGGATATTGTTCCAGAATTATTGATTTAATAGCTTTGCTGATAAAGAAAAATTACGTTTGATCGCAATCTTATTGAACAAAAGAGCAGGTCTTAAATGGCCGTTTCTACTATGCTTAATATTGTGCATACAAACTACTATTGCCCAAAACGACGGCAATTCAGCATCCAATGTCAAGGAAATCTTTAATGATTTTATGAGGTACCGCCACGAAAACAATGTGGACAAAGCCCTTGAAACGCTGAGCCAAGCAGCCAATATTGCAGAAAGAAATGAAGACTCCAAACTATTGTTGGATACATATCACCAATACGCCAGACTCTTTTTGGAAGAAGGCGACTATGAAACGGCGATTTTTTATTGGGACCGTGCCAGCATACTATTAAAGGATACCTCTTATTCGTTTGGGCAAGCCTTTCACCTATATCTGGATGCATCCCTTAGATATTCCGAAGGAAACAATTTCCAGGCCCTCAAGCAGCTGGAAGAATCAAGAAAGCTAAGCAACAACAGAAACCTTACCAACAATATTCTGTTGCAAGAAGCCTATATCTACACCAATATAGAAAAATACAACGATGCCATAAAGAACCTTCATGCACTTATCGTCAATTCTGATGACAAGGAACGGGCCTATCTGGCAACCAGGGCCAATCTCCAATTGGCAAAAATAAGCGTTACCCTTAACGACTTGGAAGAAGGGATTGTCCATTCCAAAGCTGCTCTGGAGCTAGCCGAGAAACATGGCTTTTCCAAAGAAATCAAAAATGCCTACGAGCAATTGTCCAATATCTACGAAGCAAACGGTAACTACTCAGAGTCATTATTGTATGCAAAGGGACTTTCCAAAATGAAAGATTCCATATTCAATGTGGAAAAAGCAAAGCTTGATGCAAATACGGCAGATAAAGTCCGATTTGAACACCAAATGAACGAGCTCAACAAGCTACAGGCAAAAAACGAAGAGTTGAGCGAATCCAAAAACCGTTCAGAGATCACTGCCATCCTGACCTCTGCTTTTTTGACCATAATCTCTTTATTGGCAGTTTCCTTGTTCCGAAACAACCAAATAAAATTAAAGACCAATGACCTGCTCTACACAAAGAACAAAGAGCTGGAATTGGCGCGTGATGCAGCAGTATCGGCCATGGAGGCGAAAACCAACTTCTTGTCCACAGTAACGCACGAGCTGCGAACGCCATTGTACGCGGTAACCGGGCTCACCCACCTATTATTGGAGGAGAATCCATCCGAACACCAAAAAGAGCACTTAAAATCTTTAAAGTTTTCTGGGGAATACCTGCTCAATTTCATCAACGATATCCTACAGATAAATAAAATTGATGCAGAAAAGCTGGAACCTCTGAACATCGAGTTCAAGCTACATAAAGTGCTGGATGATGTTGTAGAATCCTTACAACAAAATGCCCACGAGAAAAAAACGGAACTTATTCTTGACTACGATCCAACAATTCCGAAAAAGTTGATGGGAGACCCCATCAAACTTTCACAAATCTTCATGAATTTGGTTGGCAACGCCCTTAAATTCACCAAAAACGGTAGGGTCGAGGTCATAGCCAAAATGCTTAAAAAAGAAGAGGACCAAGTAAAGATTTATTTTGAAGTGAGGGATAACGGAATCGGTATTTCGGAAGACCAACAAAAAAATATATTCGAAAGTTTTGAGCAGGGATCTATCCAAATCAATAGGGAATACGGTGGAACGGGCCTTGGCCTAACAATTGTAAAAAGTCTCTTGGGACTATTTGGAAGCACCATTCATCTGGAAAGTGAACTGGACCACGGTAGTTCTTTCTACTTTGAGATGGACTTGGATTATGAGAGCAAAGAAGGGGATGAAATTGCATTCGAGCTCAACCTTGATGAATTTCAGTTCAAAGGACTGCATGTACTCATAGTAGAGGACAACAAAATAAACCAGGTGATCACCAAAAAAATGCTCACCAAAAAAGAAATTACCTGCGACATTGCCAACAATGGTAACGAAGCCATTGACATGGCAAAAAATAATACCTACGATGCCATTCTAATGGACATCCACATGCCCGGTATAAGCGGAGAAGAGGCAACTCGCCAAATCCGTAAGTTTGATACGGTTATCCCAATTATAGCACTAACGGCTATTTCTTTGGACGACAGTCTGGACAGTTTCTATGACGCTGGCTGTAACGATGTGGTCACCAAACCTTTTAAACCTGAAGTGTTCTATCAAAAAATTGGGGAAAACATTTTTAGAAGCAAAATGGAAGGTTCCATTTAGAACAAATTCTCAATAGCATTTTTTAGTACAGATTCATCTTTTTCGGAAAAGCTATGGGCAATTTCCAAAAAGTAGAGCCTATCCAGCCTACCCTTTAATCGAACAAAATCCTTCTCCGTAGTAAGAATCAGTTCATAATCTTTAAATTGCGCAATGTCACTCTCACTAAAATGATGATGATCACCAAATTCAAAATGTTTACAATCAATCCCTGCACCATCAAGATAGCGGACCAAAGGGCCGGGAGAAGCGATTCCCGTCACCAAAGCCATCTTTTTGTTCTTCAATTCGTTCAATGGTATTTTCTCTTCTCCGCCATCACTTACATAACCGTGGTAAGCTAAATTGGCGAATAGCACCTGTTGATGTTTCAAAGGACCTAATTTCTCCTCGACAGCATTCCTCTCTATATCATCAATATCCTGTGGGCATTTTGTAACGATTATCAAATCTGCACGCTTGGCCTCCTTTTTTGCATCACGGAGACTGCCGGTGGGCAAATACCAGTCATCTACATATAAGTTTTGATGCGTGGTCAATAAAATGGAAAAAGTTGGTTTCACCTTTCTGTGCTGAAATGCATCGTCCAAAACAATCACCTCTGGGTTTACCAATTTTTCTAATTTCTCGATGCCATTCCGCCTATCCGCGTCCACTGCAACGGCCACTTCTGGAAATTTTTTATGCATCTGATAAGGTTCATCACCCAATTCCATTACAGTAGTCGCATCATTTGCCAAATAGAACCCTTTGGACTTACGTTTATATCCGCGACTCAACACCGCAGTTTTTCGGTTATTCAAAATACGCAGCAAATATTCCGTCATCGGCGTTTTTCCAGTCCCCCCAACACTCAAATTACCAACACAAATAGTCGGGGTTTCATACGATTTGGATGAAAAAATACCTGCATCGAACAAGAAGTTTCGAACATGCACCACCAAGGCGTAGATCAATGAAATGGGGAACGCTATTTTCCGAAGCAATTGAAGCATTGAACGAAAATATAATATTTTATCTTTAGCCCAATTAACATTTTTAAAATGACCGTTAACGAAATAGCAAAAGTGCTCGAGGAACTGGCCCCTTTGGCACACGCCGAAGACTTTGACAATGTAGGTTTATTGGTGGGCGACCCCAACATGAAAGTGGAGGGAGTTCTGGTAACCCTGGACACTTTGGAAAGCGTGGTCGACGAGGCCATCGAAAAAAAATGCAATCTCATCGTAAGCTTTCACCCTATTATTTTTAAAGGATTAAAAAGATTGACAGGAAGCAACTACGTGGAACGTGTGGTGCTTAAAGCTGTTTCCAACAACATTGCCATTTATAGCATGCATACCGCATTGGATAACAGTAAAATGGGGGTAAATGCCAAAATATGTGAAGTTTTGGGGCTTAAAAACCCAGAAATTTTGATTCCAAAAGCCAAGAGTATAAAAAAATTGACCACATATGCGCCCATCGCTGATGCTGAAAATATAAAACTAGCTTTGTTCAAAGCTGGCGCCGGCAACCTTGGGAAGTATAGTAATTGTAGCTATAGTTTAGATGGAATAGGAAGTTTTAAAGCGGAGAACGGAGCCAACCCAGCCGTTGGAAAAGTTGGTCAAATACACTCCGAAAAAGAAACACAAATCAATGTGGTATTCTCTTTTGAAAAAGAAAAAGACATTTTAAAAGCACTTTTTAATGCCCACCCTTATGAAGAAGTGGCCTATGAAGTATTGACCTTGGAGAATACCAACAAGGATTTAGGCATGGGAATGATAGGCGAACTTGATACCGATATGGACGAAAAACAGTTTCTGCTTTTAGCAAAAGACCAAATGAACGCGTCTGTTGTGAGGCATTCTAAACTATTGGGCAATAAGGTCAAAAAAGTCGCTATTTTAGGGGGAAGTGGAGCGTTTGCCATTGGAGCCGCAAAGAAGGCCGGTGCCGATATTTATGTTACCGCAGACCTTAAATATCACGATTTTTACCAAGCCGAAGATCAACTGGTAGTTGCCGATCTGGGGCACTTTGAAACTGAGCAGTTTACAAAAGATTTATTGGTTGATTATCTTACGAAAAAAATTCCTAATTTTGCAGTCTCTTTATCGGAGAGTATAACGAATCCCATCAAGTATTTATAAAATATATGGCGAATAAGAAAGAAAGCACTGTAGAGGACAAATTAAGGGCGCTGTACGATTTACAGCTTATCGACTCCAGAGTGGATGAAATCCGCAACGTTAGAGGCGAACTACCTTTGGAAGTACAGGACTTGGAAGACGAAGTTCTTGGTCTTAAGACAAGACTGGACAAATTAAAAACGGATGTTGAGACTGTTAACTTTGAGATTACTGCAAAGAAAAACCTTATCGACGAGTCCAAGGCGCTTATCAAAAAATATAGCGAACAGCAGAAGAATGTTAGGAACAGCCGCGAGTTCAATTCTTTGACCAAAGAGGTTGAATTCCAAGAATTGGAGATTCAGTTGGCCGAAAAGAACATAAAAGAGTTCAAGGCACAGATTGAGCAGAAAAAAGAGGTCATCGCACAGACCAAAGATAAATTGTCCGAGAGAGAAGGTCACCTAAAACATAAAAAAGGTGAATTGGACGCCATTCTTGCAGAAACTGAAAAAGAAGAAAAGGCCCTTTTGAAAAAATCAGAGGAGTACGAAGAAAAAATCGAAGACCGTTTGGTAAAAGCCTACAAAAGAATCCGACACAATGTGAAAAACGGTTTGGCCGTGGTTCCTGTTGAGCGTGGTGCTTCCGGAGGTTCTTTCTTTACCATTCCACCTCAGGTACAGGTTGAGATTGCTTCCCGCAAAAAAATAATTACCGATGAGCACAGTGGAAGGATTTTGGTAGACCCACTTTTAGCTGAAGAAGAGCAAGAAAGAATGGAAAAACTTTTTGCCAAGCTTTAAGCTTATCTAAAATAAACCAATAAAAAAGCCACCTTTTTGGGTGGCTTTTTCTTTTGAAATAAATAAGTATAAATACTTTTAACTCTCTTTTAAAAGTACTAATATTTTTTCCTCCACTTGTTTGGAGTCCCACTTTTCCTCAATGTTGGGCATTTGCATCACCTGTTGCATAACCTCTTCTTGCATATCCCCAATGGCCAAGGCCTCGGCATATGGTCTATCGGAAAAAGTAACACGACTATAAACCGGCACCCATTTTTCCGGATGCTTGGCGGCAAAATGCTTTTCAATTTTTTTCTGCAACAAGAACTTTGGGTCTGCTGTTTTACTACTCATCTCCACAAAGTTTCTGTAGCTGAGCTCTGCAATGGCGTCCGCATTTGGCTTCCTTGCTTCTTGATACTCAGAAAAAATGGTATCCCAATCGTACCCATGTTTTTCCATCAATTTGTTGAGCACATAGATATCCTCAAAGCCAGCATTCATCCCTTGTCCGTAAAAAGGAACAATGGCATGTGCGGAGTCACCTACCAAGGCCACCTTATCCCAATAGGTCCAAGGATAGCACTTCATGGTCACCATAGCACTTGTGGGATGATTAAAAAAGTCTTTGGTAAGGTCTTCTATATCCTTGCGTACATTGGGAAAATATGTCTTAAAAAATTCTCTGGCATCATCTTCGGTCTTGATACTCTCAAATGAAACTTCACCTTCAAAAGGCAAAAAGAGCGTACAAGTAAAACTTCCATCTACATTGGGCATGGCTATGAGCATAAACTCACCGCGGGGCCAAATATGAAATGAATTTTTATCCAACTTATGAGTTCCGTCCTCATTTGCTGGTATGGTAAGCTCCTTGTAACCGACATCGATGAAATTCTGGGAATAATTGAACCTGCTCCTACGTTGCATTTTATGACGAACGCGTGAAAATGCCCCATCACAACCAAAAATCACATCATATTGATATTCCTTCCATTCACTCTTTTCCGTTTCTCCAGTAAAAATTTTGGCACTTGGTAAATCAACGTCCCAAACTTTTTCATTAAATCGGAAAACTGCACCTTCTTCTTCCGCAAGATCTATCATTCGTTTGTTAAGTATTCCTCTTGAAATAGACCAAATAGCTTCTCCATCCTTTCCATACTTTTGGAAATACATGGGTTTGTCGTTCACGTGTATCGCCCTTTTATCCAATGGAATGGCAATTTCTTTGATTTTTGTACCAATGCCCACCTCATCGAGCGAACGCCACCCGCGATTGCTCATTGCCAAGTTAATCGACCTTCCTGAAAACTTGATAGTCCTTATATCCGGTCTCCTATCAAAAACGGTAACCGTATGTCCATTTTTTCTAAGATAAATTGCTAAAAGGGAACCCACCAATCCGGAACCGATGATGGCTATATTTTTTGGAGTCTGTGCCATAGATGCCCAATGGGCTGAATTCTGATTAAAAGAGTAAAAATAAGCATTTTGACGGTTAAACTATCCTGATTCCTAGGTTTCGCTTGAGACAAGCTTTATTTTGTTTAATTTTTTATTACTTTTATTAAACAACATATTTCCTTGAGTCATAAGAAGCCACTTTTGCCGGTAAAAATTTGTCCTGTCTGCCAACGTCCGTTTGCTTGGCGAAAAAAATGGGCCAGGGATTGGGAGCATGTCATCTATTGCAGTGAACGATGCAGAAAAAATAAAAACACGTATGAAGACTAACCTAATCTGGTTTGGAAATAACCTTAGAGTACAAGATAATGAAGCCTTGCTCCTATCGGCGCAGACCGACCGATTGATAGCAGTATACTTTTTTGATCCTAGAAATTACCAAATAGGCCCATTTGGCTTTAAGAAGACAGAATGTTTCAGGGCTAAGTTTTTATTGGAGTCTGTTCATCAACTTCAAAAAAATCTAGAAAAACTCAACATCACCTTGCTAGTTTTCCATGAAAAACCTGAAGACAAAATTCCCGAGTTGGTGGAGCAGTTCAATATCAATCATATTTTTCTTCAGCATGAGTGGATTTCGGAGGAGAACCAAGTGATTCAAAACGTTCAAGACCGTTTACCTAAGACCGTATCACTCCGCAAAACATTCGACCAGTTCCTTTTTCATCCCGAGGACATTCCTTTTGATTCTTACTCACAGATTCCGCAGGTTTTTACGGTTTTCCGCAAAAAGTGCGAGAAACACGTTCAGGTAAGGCCTTGTTTTGAGAAACCGAAAGTATTTCCAAAGGAAAATCGGATAGGTCTCCCTAAAAATCTCCCTAGTTTACATGATCTGGGATTTTCTCCTTTTGATACAGACCATAGATCGGCCTTCCCTTTTATTGGTGGTGAAAACGATGCGCTACATCGAATGCAACATTACTTCTGGGATACCAAAAAACTGGCTTACTACAAAAAAACCAGAAACGGACTCGTAGGCACGGATTACAGTTCCAAATTTTCACCATGGTTGGCAAATGGCAGTATTTCCGCCCGTACGATTTATTGGGAAGTAAAGCGCTTTGAAACTGAGGTTCAGAAAAATCAGGATACCTACTGGTTGATTTTTGAACTAATATGGCGTGATTACTTCAAATATGTTTCCCTAAAACATGGCAATCAGATTTTTAAAATTGATGGTATCCTTCAAAAGGAGTATGACTGGCACTCCAATGAAGCTGCTAAAAGTGACTGGATCAATGGAGAAACGGACGATGATTTTGTAAATGCCAATATGATAGAGCTAAAGAACACAGGTTGGATGAGCAACCGTGGGCGACAGAACGTGGCAAGTTATTGGTCCAAACACCTGCTACAGGATTGGCGCATCGGTGCTTCTTATTTTGAAGCTATGCTTATTGACTACGATGTACACAGCAATTGGGGCAATTGGATGTACAACAGTGGTGTTGGCAACGACCCACGGAACAGAACTTTCAATACCAAAAGACAAGCAGAACACTACGACCCAAACAAAAAATTCCAGAGTCTTTGGCTCCAACCCACCTTATTTTGATTCATGAAAACACTCAGACTTATACTCGGTGACCAGCTTAATCTATCCCATAGTTGGTTAGATCAAGTTGATGATGATCACATATATATTATGGCCGAAATGCGACAAGAAACTGATTATGTAAAACATCACATTCAAAAAGTAGTTGGGTTTTTTCGTTCCATGCGGAATTTCTCAAATGCCCTACAAGATAAAGGACACCATGTAAAATACTTTAAAATTGGTGACCACAACAATCCCCAAGAACTGTCCAAACTTATCAAGGAAATCATTTCGAAACATAACATCGAAAAATTCGAATATCAACTGCCAGACGAATACCGATTGGACAAACAGTTAAAAGAAATTTGCGAAGCCATTTCCGTTCCATCAGAAGCTTTTGATACGGAACACTTTTATACCAGTCGGGATGAGCTAAAAAATCATTTTAAGGGCAAAAAACAATTGTTAATGGAAAGTTTCTATCGGATGATGCGAAAGAAACATAATATTTTGATGGTAAACGACCAACCTGAAGGCGGAAAATGGAATTTTGACCAGAGCAATCGCAAAAAATGGGATGGATCACCCAGCATTCCCAAGGAACTTTCATTTGATACTGATGTAACCGAGCTGCTGGAAGAAATCAAAAATGCGGAAGTAAATACCTTTGGCAACATTGATGCCCAAAACTTTCCTTGGCCTACTTCTTACAAGGAATGTTCAGCGCTTTTGGATTTTTTCTGCTCGAAACTGCTGACCTATTTTGGGGACTATCAGGATGCTTTGCATACCCAGGAAAAGTATTTGTTCCATTCCCGATTGTCCTTTGCCATGAACACTAAAATGATTTCTCCAAAAGAGGTAATTGACACAGTTGTAGATTATTATTACGAACATAGAGATGACATTCATATTTCCCAAGTGGAGGGGTTTGTTCGTCAGATATTGGGCTGGCGCGAATATATGCGTGGCATATATTGGAAAGAAATGCCCGGCTATGCTAAGTTGAACAAACTGGAGAACCACAATCCCCTACCCGACTTCTTCTGGACGGGAAAAACAAAAATGAACTGTCTGCACAATGCCATTGCCCAGAGTTTGGACAATGCCTACGCCCACCATATTCAACGTTTGATGATCATTGGAAACTATGCTTTGCTGACACAGGTAAACCCAGACGAAGTTGATGCATGGTATTTAGGGGTTTACATCGACGCCATAGAATGGGTAGAAATTACCAATACCAGAGGGATGAGTCAATTTGCGGATGGGGGCCTTGTAGCCACCAAACCATATGTGAGCAGCGCCAACTACATCAATAAGATGGGAAATTATTGTAAAGAATGTTCCTATAGTCATACAGTTAAGTCGGGAGAAAAATCCTGTCCGTTCAATTCACTGTACTGGAACTTTTTGGAAGAGAAGAAATCACATTTTAAAGGTAATCAACGCATGTCGATGATGTTGAGCTTGTTGGAAAAGAAAAGTCAGCAGGAACTTTCTGAATTAAAGAAACGAGCGGAAAAAATCATACAAAATCCCAACGATTTTTGATTTTAACAATTCTTTAAAATCTTTCGACAGCTACCTCATCGTATATCTAACAAATAAAATATTCCGCTACGGCGCCTATATATAAAAAGTCCTTCACAATAAGTTGCGAAGGACTTTTCACTTTTAAGAGTTATGGCCTTATCTACAAAATGCCATCCACAATACCATATTCCACCGATTCTTCGGCGCTCATCCAATAATCTCGATCAAAGTCCTTCATCACCTTGTCATAGGGCTGTCCACAATTCTCCGATAGAATTTTAGCGCCCAGTTCCTTGGTCTTGATGATTTCCCTTGCCTGAATCTCGATATTAGAAGCCTGACCCCTTGCACCACCACTTGGTTGGTGAATCATGACACGGGCGTGCGGTTGGATAAACCTTCTACCCTTTTCGCCTACTGACAAAAGTATGGAGCCCATAGAAGCTGCCAAACCAGAACAAACGGTAGATACGGGACTTTTAATCTGTTTAATAGTATCGTAAATAGCAAAACCAGAGGTTACATATCCTCCCGGGCTATTGATGATCAATTGAATCTCTTTATTGTTCAACATATCCAAATAGAGCAACCGGTCGATTACATGCTTCGCAGAATCATCATCTACTTGGCCCCACAAAAACACTTTGCGGTCGTCTAACAGTTTTTCTTGAATCAATTCCTGAACTTTTCCTTTTTTTGAACTCATTTTTTACGTGTTGTAAGACTTCAAAAATAATCAAATTCCAAGGAAGTTACCGCACTTGTTTTTCACAATGGCCGTATTATGATTTTATCTGTACCTTTTGCGATACCACATCCTTGATCGGGATAACGTACTTCCCACTCCTTGTCTCCAGAGTCAAACTATTGTTTTCTATGGATTTAATTACTCCCTCATCATCTCCTATTACTATTCTATCACCCACCACATATGTTTTTCGGGTATAAAATGCCCTAAGGATATCGGCAACAATTTCTCGGGACCCCAATCCTACGCCCAAAGCAAATGCCAATAGGAAAGAACCCAGAATCAACGTGATATTATTGGTGATGATAGTGGTATCGACACCTGCTTGGTTCAATGCGGTGATGGACATAAAGATGACGATTACATAGAAAAACAGGTTGCTTACGATATTGGAACCTCCAAATTCCAGCGAATCAAACAACCGCTTGACCGTCTTCTTCACAAAGTTCCCGATGTAGAAACCGAGCATCAATAGTGCCAATGCACTAAAGAATTTAGGCAGATAATGTAAAAGGTTACCTATTTCCTGTGAAATGATTTTCCAATCCAAAATATCGGCAGCTACAATCAAAAACACCAAAATCAGGAACCACCGAACAAACCCCAAAATAATTTTTATGATATCTACATTGATGTCTCCTTTGCCAGTGACGTCCATGCCATTGATCTTGTCATTTAGCATATCCACTTTGGCCAGTTTAAGGATTTTCTTCAGAAGGAAGAGCACAATTTTGATAACGATCCAACCTAAAATTAAAATAATGATAGCGCCCAATATTTTTGGGAAGGCCTGCGCCATCTCTTTGCCCATACCAGACAGGGACTCCAAGGTCACATTTTTCCATTCATTAATAGTCTCCATAGTTGTTGTTTATTTATAGTGTTCTGTTAGTTGATTAGTTGTCGCCCATGGTTCGGAAAAGCTTACGCAAAGCACTGCCCAAATTAATCGAGAACAATGAAGCCATGTCCATGATCAACTTTGCCGCAGCAATGTCGTTCATTACTTTTTGCTTCATTTCCGGTGGGGCCTCGTGCAAGGAAGCTTCCAGCTCTTTGAATGGGTTTTTGTGTTTCTTTGCCATCTATTCGAGGGTATTATAGATTTCCAATAGTCTTTCTTTGGCTCTTTTAAGCCGCATTTTCACTGCGCTCTCCCCTATATCCAATAAGTTTACCAGTTCCTTTATACTGGCTCCGTCCTGATACTTTAACAATAAAATGGACCGCTCTTCAGCGGAGATGATTTCCAAGCATTTTTTGAGTTTATCCGCTTTCATCTCAAACAAGCTCTCATCGGGCACCTCTTCGGTAAGTTTGTATTCCGAACTTTCTACCTGTACGGATTTGTCCTGTATTTTAAGCTGTTTGTTCCGGTTTACATAGTTCACACAAAAATTATAGGTAAAAGAATATAGCCATGTAGAAAACTTCGATTTTCCCTTAAAGGTTCGAAGTTTGATAAATAATTGAAGGAAGACATCCTGGGTCAAGTCTTCCGCCTCGTCCGCTGATTTCGCAAATCCGTAACATTTGTTATAGACCATTTTCACATAGCGGTCATACAACTTCCCAAAGAGCATAGGGTCATTGTCCGCTACAATCTGTTTTACTAATTCCTCATCAGAAAGATGTACGTATAAGTCTTCCTTTTCCAAAAACGCTTTGTCGGGGTTACTTATAAGTATGAGAAACAAGTTTTTTAAAAAAGTCACTTCAAAAACAGGTTTATTGGTCAGGCTTTTTAAAATGGGGCGCAAAATAACGGATTTTCACACTATATTTGGTTAAAAATCAGATATGAAGACCTATTACATCGTTGGATTGTTCGCCATTTTATTTTTCGCATCCTGTAAAACGGAGCCAAAACAAAAAGAGGAGACCCAAGAAACGGCCGAAACCGACAAATCGGTTCCGGAACTTATTGCCGAAGCCCATGGTTTTGAAAACTGGGGAGCTGTAAAGGAAATCACATTTACCTTTAATGTAGATAGGGATTCCATGCATTTTGAGCGCAGTTGGGACTGGAAACCCAAGAAAAACACAGTAACGGCCATTTCGGGACCCGACACCCTTACATACAACCGAAATTCCATGGACAGCATTGCCCTAAAAACAAATAGTGGTTTTATCAATGACAGATATTGGTTGATGGCCCCTTTTAATTTAATGTGGGACTCCGGCAATTATACCTATGAACATACAGCTAAAGCCACCGCTCCAATTAGCGAAGAACCTATGCAAAAACTCACTATAGTGTATGCCAACGAAGGTGGTTACACTCCCGGTGATGCATATGATTTCTATTTTAAGGACGATTATATTATTCGCGAGTGGGCCTATCGCAAATCCAACCAAGAAGAGCCCAACTTGGTCTCTACTTGGGAAGATTATGTAGAGATGCAGGGGTTGCAGTTAGCGAAGCAGCACAATCGTCCCGAAGGTGGTACCAACTTATATTTCACTGGGCTTTCGGTAAGCAAGGAATAATAGCTTTCTTTGATTTTGTGGCATAATTTGCTCACAAAAAGCATTTTCAAAATTCTCCCTAGCGCTTAAAAATGATGTTTTCCATCGTTTAATTTCCTATTTCGGGTAAAGAAATTTTTGAAACAAAAAACTATAAATGAAGCTTAAACACCTGATCATCCCATTATTTTGTCTAGTTATTGTACATGTAGAAGCACAGGATAATTGGCTTACCAAAAAACAAATAATGGAAGATGTTGAATTTTTGATTAAAACATTAAATAAAAAGTCTTCCTATGCTTACCTGAACGGTTTTGATTTCAACAAGGATTTTGAAAATTATCTTAAATCTGTAAAAGATTCCACCCAACTTGAAAATTTCGGTTTGTTTATCACCAACACTTTGGCCAAAATCGGGGATAGACATTCCGCTTTAAATGGCATTAGAGGCTACAATTTAAACGAATCATTGTTCTTACCGTTTGTTTACGCACCTGTAAACGATAAAGTTGTTGTTTTGAATTATGATCAGGATAAAACCTTGAAAATCCTAAATCCTCATTTTCCGTACCTCAAAAAGATTGATGGTCTGGACATAGATGAATTCTTGCAAAAAACGCGGCCAGAAGACATCAAAGCGCCCGAAGAGACCTATTTTACACTGGCAGTTCGCGACATTAGGGATATCCAAAAGAATTACTTATTACTGGGCCAACCTCTAAAGAAAGAAATCGAATTAACGCTTTCGGACGCTGTATTCCAAAATGACACTGTTTTAGTCGTTCCCGTAAAAGATAAATCAGAAAGGCAAAGACCATGGGATGAAAAATTTGAAAGGGACTATCTTTTTATAAAGGACGAGGACTTTAATCAACCCAAAAATATTGCTGGGCTATTTAGTTTGGACGACAACATCGCATACATCAAATTACCGGAAATGGTAAGTAAGGATGAAGCTCCCCTACTTTTTGAGAAAGTCAATTCATTTATGAAATCGATTAGAAATGACAGCGAAGCCCTAATTATCGATGTCAGGGCCAATGGTGGCGGAACACGGGACTTGTTATATGAGTTTGCAAAATATTTGATTCACCCTGACTCCATTCATGTTGTAAATGTAGTCAAGCAAAGAGGCCCACTCCCCCTGCCAAAAGATTATAAAGAAAGTCTACACAGCCGATTTCTATATTCTTTTTCGGAATTGGATGAAACGGAACAGAAAAAGGTAACTGGGTTTTTGAAAAACTTCAACCCAATGTATGAACTGGATAACACAAAATACAGCGAATATTATTTTGGATTGTTGAATGGAAATAAACTATCCGCTCAAGGACTTTACTACAACAAGCCTGTCTATATTTTGGCCAACGAAAAAACTTTTAGTGCGGCATCTGTTTTCGTCTCTGCACTTAAAGGAATTCAGAATATAAAAATTGTTGGGACAACAACGGATGGTTCTAGTGGCAATAGTGATTGGGTCGACCTCCCAAATTCAAAATTGTTCGGGAAAATCAGTACTATGGTCTCCTTTCAGAAAAATGGAAAGGTTTTGGACGGCTACGGAACAACACCTGATATAAAAATAGAAAGGGACATGAGCCAAGTACTTTGGCAATCGGACACACAACTTGAAAAGTTAAAGGCCCTGATAAAGGAAAAATAACTGTCACCTATATGTGAGAAGTTGGTATAGCCGGAAACTGATAACTTAGAAAATCATACAACCTGCAATCGGCCAAATAATTCGTTACAGTTATGGAACATTGATCAATTCCAATATGAGCATATACAATTGATATTATTTCCCTCTCCTTCGCAGAAAAAACGTAATCCCAAAAACCAAAAGGGCCATACACAGTAGTAAGATAAAACTATAATTAAGGGAGGCACTTTCGGCAATAAATCCTAGAATAACAGGCCCCAACAAAAATCCGATATACCCGAACCCGGCTATAAAAGCAACACCTTGGGAAGAATCCACTCCCTTGACATTCCCACCGATACGAAACAATTCGGGAACAATGACCGAGAAACCAAGACCGTTAAGAGCAAAGCCGATGATAGACCATGTGGTATTTTGCGTTAAGACCAACACAAAACCTACTGCGGCAATAAGCGCACCCAGTCCTACTATTCGTATGGGCCCAATTTTTGCACTGATTCCATCACCCAAAAATCGACCTAGGGTCATCGTGGTAGAAAATGCCAAAAATCCAGCTCCGATAAGCAATTCCGGGGCCTTGGTCATTTCCTTTAGGTAAAGGGAACTCCAATCTATAATGGCGCCTTCACTGCCAAAGGACACAAACCCAATAATGCCCAGCAAAAGCAATGGCTTGAACAATTTTATGCTGAAGGGCTCCTTCTCCACAGGGGCAGCCACAACATGGATATAATGTTTCTTTAGAAAAAAATTGATGACAAAAACCAACACAACGGTAATGCCCATGTGCAGCACAGGGTTTTCAATCACAGGAATCAGGAAGCTGCCCAAGCCTACCAAAATACCGCCCAGACTAAAAAAGCCATGGGCCGCGGACATAAAGTTCTGTTTATCCTCTTTTTCAATCTCCGTTACCAAAGTGTTTATGGCGATATCTATAAATCCATTGCTCGCCCCAAAAAGGTACAAAGCTGCCATCAGCATATAATAATTGGGAGCCATTAGCGGCAACATTGCCGTTATGGAGGCAAATATTACCCCGTACCATGACGACCTTCCTACCCCAAGTTTATTGATCACCTTGGAAGCTACGGGGAAAATGGTAAAAACCCCCAGCGACAAGCAGAACAGGGCTATGCCCAAATCTGCTTTATTTATATCCAGTTTTTCCTTTACGGTGGGAATATAAATGGCCCATGTTCCAAACCAAATATTGATACTGGTAAATACCCATGCCACTCCAAAATATCTTGGATTGGACAGAATAAGCCATAGGGATTTCATCTAATGGTGGTGTTTAGTCGGTTCATTTAGTGCATTGGTTCTTATTTGCTCTGTATACCCTCTTTTAAGATTTGTCCAAAACGATACATATCCTCATACGAACAGTACAATGGAGCAGGTGCCAGTCGGATAACATTCGGCTCCCTCCAATCGGTAATCACACCTTTTTTCATTAAATAGTCAAAAATGGATTTCCCTTCGCCGTGCAAAAACACGGAGAGTTGACACCCTCTGTCCGCAGGGGTAATAATTTCAAATGTGCTCTCTACTTCCTTATCTATCTCGTGGAGCACGTACTCCAGATAGGCCACAATGGTCTTTTGTTTTTCGATCAGTGCATCCATGCCTACTTCATTAAATAGTTCCAGAGAGGCCAAATAGGGTGCTATGGATAAAATAGGGGGATTGCTCAGTTGCCATGCATCGGCGGTTTCGATAGGGTCGAACTCCGGCTTCATTAAAAAGCGGGTCTCTTTTTTGGTTCCCCACCAGCCTTCAAAACGAGGGATGTCCTCCTTGCCCAAGTGTTTTTCGTGCACAAAGACTCCCGATGCGTTCCCCGGGCCACTGTTCATGTATTTATAGCTGCACCAAGCGGCAAAATCAGCATCCCAATCGTGTAGGTTCAATTTGATGTTTCCAACACCATGGGCCAAATCCCAACCAACATAGGCACCTACGCTCTTTCCTGCTTTGGTAATCGCTTCCATGTCCAATACCTGACCATTATAATAATTGACCCCACCCATCAACACCAAAGCCAGCTCATCGCCCACCTCATTTATTTTTTGGATGATATCCTCAGTGCGCCATGCATGCTCTCCTTCTCTTTTTTTCACTTCCACTATGGCATCCTCAGGATTCAGTCCGTGATACCGTACCTGACTTTGCAACATATATTGGTCGGACGGAAACGCCTTCTCTTCGCAGATTATCTTGAATCGTTTTTCGGTGGGCCGATAAAAGGACACCATCAACAAATGAAGGTTTACGGTAAGTGTGTTCATCACCGAAACTTCCTTGGGTTTTGCCCCTACGACCTTACCCAAACCTTCTGCTAGTCTTTCATGATAGTCCCACCAAGGCTTATCAGCATAAAAGTGCCCCTCGACCGCCAGCTCTCGCCAGTCCTTCATAACCTCATCAACAAATTTTTGGGTACGTTTGGGTTGAAGCCCAAGTGAGTTGCCCGTAAAATAGATTACATCCTTTCCGTTGACTTGTGGATAGTGGAATTCATTTCTATAGGAAGCCAAAGCATCGGAAGCATCCAACTTTTTGGCAAATTCAAGCGTATTCTCGAATGTCATTCTATTCTGGTTTTCATCAAAAATACAATTTGTAGCAGTAATGTAATCAAAAGAAAATTACTCCAAACGCATTTCAATGATGTGCTTTTTAAAACCTACTTTTTCATAAGCCTTGATTGCCGGTAAGTTTTCGTTGTAGACCGTCAATCGGATTTCCTTGTAACCTTGGTTCTGAGACCATTGTTTAAGCTCGCCTACAATCTTGGCATTGATTCCCATCCCCCGAAAATTTTCATCGGTATACATAAAACCTAAGTATGCGTAAAACTCATGGTCCAGATAATGCCTTGCTCTTTTGGGAATAGCGTAGCCCGAAGCTACGACCCTATCATCTATTTCTGCGACCAAAACACATGCTTTTGTATCCTGAATTATTTCTCCAATATCGTAATAACTGATAGGTCTTTCTTTTATGGTAACATCAAAAGGGCGCTCTGCCTTTATGATTTCCTGTTCAAAGTTGAGGAGCTTGGGCAAGTCTTCCAATGTTGCTTTTCGTATGCTTACCTTTGGTAACGTCATGAGGTTCTTTTATTTTATCAAGCAGTCAATGTAGTTCTTTTCTATATTTTTGCGAAAAATATATCATGCATTTCCTATCGCCCATTTTGGAGAGTTATATTGCCAACAGTTCGGAAGACGAACCCAAATTATTGCAGGAACTCACCCGTGAGACGCACTTAAAGGTGGTGCAGCCCCGAATGATTACCGGACATTTTCAAGGCAGGGTATTGAGTATGTTGTCCAAGATCATCAATCCCAAATACATTTTGGAAATTGGCACCTACACGGGCTATTCGGCCTTGTGTTTGGCGGAAGGACTCCAAAAGGATGGGGAACTTCATACCATTGAGGTGAACGAGGAACTCCATGAAATGCAGCGCAGGTATTTTGATAGAAGCGGGTTTGGCCCTCAAATCAAACAACATATCGGGGATGCACTTGATATTATTCCCGAGCTCGACCTAACTTTTGACCTTGTTTTTATTGATGCGCAAAAGGTAAACTACGATGCCTACTTTGAAGCTGTCATCCAAAAAACGAGACCTGGCAGTATTATTCTTTCTGACAATGTGCTGTGGTCCGGAAAAGTGGTGGAACCGTTACAAAAATCGGACAGGGCCACTGCTGTGTTGCTCGAATACAATCAAAAATTAAAAGAAGATCCTAGAGTGGAAACTGTATTGTTGCCCATTAGGGATGGACTGACGTTGAGTAGGGTGCTATAAATCGTTGGTAAATCCAGAAGAAAAGCAATCCAGACAATATCCCGATTACCGTTCCTACGATGATATCAATGGGGAAATGTACACCTACATAAATACGGCTCATGGCAAACAATATGGGCCAGATAAAAAAGAGTATCGCCCACTTTACCTTATGGCGTAAAAAAAGAAACACTAAAGTGGTTATGGAAAATGAACTGGACGCATGGCCAGAGAAAAAGCTATAATCCGTTGGACTTTTCAAAATACGAATCAGGGTGTTGATCTCTTCCGTATTATTGGGCCTTAGCCTAGCCACCGACACCTTGGTGATATGGGTAATAGCCGTGATAAAAACCACCAAGCCCAGCACGGTGAGAAACTTGTACAAAGCTTCGGTTTTGGAAAACTTCAGATAAAAAAGCAGCAGAAAAAGGATAAACAAGGGTATCCAAGTGGAAATATTGGTAACGGTAGACCAAAAAACGTCGTAATCCTCTATGCCCAGTGCGTTGAGATAAACAAAAGTGTCCCTATCCCATTTGAGCAATTTTTCCAACATAGGAATCTACTTGTTGAGGTCTCTTTTGATGGAACCGGAAACTTCGTTCACATTCTTCTTTACATCGTCGATTTCCTTACGGATGTTCTTTGTGAAATCGGTATCCACATCATCCGCACTTTTCTGTATTTCGCGTTTAATATCGTCCGTTGCGTCCTTAAGTTGACGCATTCCTTTCCCGAGGCCCTTGGCGATACCGGGAATCTTGTCCGCACCAAACACCATCACCACTATAAATAGGATGAAAAAAATCTCGGCTCCACTGATAAATAGAAATTGCATGGCACAAATATAATCAGAACTTCATTCCAAAATAAAAAAAGCCCCGTGAAATCACGGGGCTCTTAACATAGTTTTTTATGTTACCTGTCTCCTTTGATATTTTCCTTGAATTTATCAAAGTCAGACTTCTCGTCTTTCTTGGGCCAAGCGTTGTTGGTGGTGTCGATATCCGCAGTTTCCAATTTTGGATCTACTACAATCCCCACCAATTCTTTTTGGGTGGCCATTACCCGTTTTACCTCGGCATCGTTCTTTCTCCAGATTTCTGGCGGATACGTGATGTTCTCGGTAGTTCCATCTGCGTAGGTGTATTCTACGATCAATGGCATTGGTATTCCTCCTGGCTTATCAAAAGTGATTTCATAAAAATACTTTGGCTCCTTTACCTGGGCCCTTTCGGCTTCGGTCATGTTGTCCATCATAAATTCCTTAAGGTTCTTGGAAGTCTCGGTCGGGGATTTCCCTTTTAGCTCCGGAGCAAAGTCCTCGCTATCTTCCTCGGCCAAATATACCAATGGTGGTAGGTCGGCTTCGGTAAGGTTTCTATCGGCCATATATTTTTCCATTTCCTTGGTAGGCTTGTTGGACACATAGTATTTTTTAACACCGGATACACCGATATCTACGTAATCGGTAGTGTAGAACCAGCTTCTCCAGAACCAATCCAAATCCACTGCGGAAGCATCTTCCATGGTACGGAAGAAATCCTCTGGGGTCGGATGCTTGAACATCCAGCGTTGGGCATAGGTTTGGAAAGCATGATCGAACAATTCCTCTCCCATTACTGTCTCCCTTAAAATATTAAGCGCCGTTGCCGGTTTACCGTAGGCGTTAGGACCCAATTGATACACGTTCTCCGGGTTGGACATGATAGGGGAAATATAACTTTGGTCTCCTGCCATGTAAGGCACAATATCCGCTGCTTTTCCTCTACGTGATGGATATTCGCTGTTGGGAGCGATTACTTCAGGATAGTTTTTACCGAATTCCTGCTCTGCCAAATATTGGGCAAAGGTGTTGATTCCTTCATCCATCCATCCCCATTGACGCTCATCGGAATTAACGATCATAGGAAAGTAATTATGGCCGACCTCGTGGATGATCACACTGATCATTCCGTATTTTACCCTGTCGGAATACGTACCATCCTCATTCGGACGTCCGTAGTTCCAGCAAATCATCGGATATTCCATTCCCTGGTTCTTTGCGTGAACGGAAATGGCCTTATGGTAAGGGTAATCAAAAGTATGCTTTGAATAGGTCTGCAAGGTCTGCACCACGGCTTTGGTGGACAATTCCTCCCAAAGTGGGTTTCCTTCTTTTGGGTAAAGGGAAACTGCCATTACATCTTTGTTACCGATCTTAACGGCCTGCATGTCCCAAACAAATTTTCTGGACGATGCAAATGCGTAATCCCTAACATTGGTTGCTTTGAACTTCCATGTCTTGGTGTCGGTAGAAAACCCTTTTTCTGCTGCTTCGGCCTCTTCTTGGGTTACAATGATCACAGGCTTATCGTACGATTTTTTGGCTTGCTTGTAGCGCTTTAGCATTTCTTTGGAGAATACATCTTCACGGTTTTGAAGCTCTCCCGTTGCATCCAATACGTGGTCTGCAGGTACGGTGATGCTTACTTCGTAGTTACCAAATGGCAACGCGAACTCTCCACTTCCCCAGAACTGATGGTTCTGCCATCCCTCTACATCGCTGTAAACGGCCATTCTTGGGAAAAACTGTGCGATTACGTATGCTCTGTTTCCATCTTTAGGGAAATACTCGTAACCAGAACGTGCTCTATCCACGGTATGGTCCGGAATATTGTACCACCATTTGATGGAGAATGAAACTTTCTCCCCGCTTTTTAACGGTTCTGGGATATTGATTCGCATCATGGTCTGGTTGATGGTGTACGACAATGGCTTTCCACTGGCATCGGTAACCGATTGTATATTGAAACCACCATCGAACGGCTCACTTATATAGGTCTGGGCAAAGTTGTCCGCTGTATAGGCGATATTTACACCATTGCCGTCCCGCAAAGGAGACTTTGAATCTTTGGCCCGCACGTTTTGATCTAATTGCACCCAAAGAAATTCCAAATCGTCCGGCGAATTGTTATGGTACGTAATCGTTTCTTCCCCACTGATCTTCGCGTTCTTGTCATCCAACTGGATGTCCATTACGTAATCCGCCTGCTGTTGATAATAATCAGGGCCTGGGGCACCTGAGGCCGAACGGTAAGTGTTGGGAGTGGAAAACTCCTCGTACAATTGTTTGAATCTACTTTGGTTGTAATGACCGGGCTCCCGCTTTTCTTTTACGTCCCCTTCTTCTTGAGCCATAACCACGGCTCCAAAAAGGAACAAGACAGAAGCTAAGCAATACTTGAATCTGTTCATTTTTTTATCTGATTTAATAGCGGTGAAAAATAACATATTTTAACCAATTGTTAAGAATACGTCATAAGTTTAACATTCCTTTATTGTTCTGACGGATCAGCATAAAACTTTTTTTGTTTCCGTTCCATTTTACATGCACTATATTCTGCTGATCATCAAAGAGATCCATAAGCACTTCGTTCTGTATGGTCATGCTTTTTGTTTCTGATAACTTTACCTTGGGAATTTCCAGATAACAGATTACCATATCGTTATCGTAGCGTTTTCCCAAAAAATTATATTGAACTGGCTCACCATCCAGTTCTATCGCAAACTTTGTCCTAAAATATTTTTCGATGTACTCGTCCGCCAACTTGGATTCCTTTGGCGTGGCCAATTTGGCCTCAATGTCATACCGTTCTTTCAGCAATTTATCGAGATCGTCTATAAAGACCCTGCTGGTAATCTGGAAGGCACTATCTTCTTTGGAATAAGCGATATTGGTTACGCTCACATAATATTTGTGGGCAGATGAAAAAGATAGCAACAATAGCATTACCAAAGGTAAGACTGCCATTCGTGCTTTTTTTGATATCATCATGTGGTATTGGGCTTTAATTGCACAGCAATGTTACAGTTTTAGAAATCTTTCTGCAATTTACCTGCCAAACTTTTAACGGACATCAGACATCAGACATCGGACATCGGACATCAGACATCGGACATCGGACATCTAAAAAAATCAATCCAAATTATTGCTCTCCCGGTATGCCCTGCTCTTTTGAATCATGATATCCAAGATTTGAAGTTTGTCCCCCAGTTCCACGGCTGTTTGAAAAGCTTCGTCCACCTCGCAGAAATACATAAAGTCATCTATTTTCTCCATGGGAATCTTTAGGGTCGCCACAAAAAGCGAGTCGGCATAAAACCCTTGCACTTGCTGTGTTTGGGCATAGGTTTTATCAATCTTCACCCTATTCTTGAGCATTTTGGTGCGCCCTGTTATCGCATTGATGATAGGATTGAGACTCATACCACCACCTGCACCTCCCAAACCACCGCCAGCGGTCATGCTCATGGAGGACGCTTCCTGTAATTTACGCTCGCTCTGGGTAGGAATACGCCTGTGGGCATTGGGCAGGTTCAACGCCTCTGCGCTTACATCCTTTTCCAAGATTACACGGTCAATATCTTTGGTAAGGTCTCCTGTCAAGTTATAGGGTGTTACCACCACCTCCTTGAGCTCGTTCACAAACTCTTGCATGGGCACTTCAACAAAGTTGGAGCGGTACAATGCTTCGGTAACGGGAAGGGATTTTCTTAAAAAATGTACAGCGGAGAACAGCAAGGTATCGTTCACCCGCACACGAATGGAAAAATTGCCTTCCAGATTGGTGATCACCGCATCGGCAGTGGTCACATTTTGAACCACAACCCCCACAACATCCTTGTCGGCACTGATAACTTTGCCCTGCAATATTTTAGCATCACCTTCTTGGGCAAAAGCCCATTGGGCGGCAAAAATCAACAAGGCAAGCAAGCACTTTTTCATTCCTCGTTTAACGTTGCCCTAAATTCCTTGCTCTGGGTCACCAAAAAATCGATCAACTGAAACTCGTTTTCTTTTTTGAGCAGGGTCTGGGAAGGTATTTTATCATCACAATACAACAGAAATGCATCTATCTTGTCCTGTGGCAGTCTTAGGTCCACCACAAAAAACTCGTCATCGTACACATGTCGGAGTACTTCGCTCACTTTTAGCGGGATTCGCTCCTGTCCATTGGCATCTTGAGACTTAAATAGAGCCTTAAAAATGTTCACAAAGTTGAGTCCATCCTTCATACCACGTGTAATCTGGGAATTGGCGATATTCTCCACCTCGGTGCTACGATCTATTTCGTAATCGAACTGTTTAAAATCCTCGTTTTTCACCTCAAGAAAGCGTTCTTGGTTCTCCGGGCTCACCACTACTTCGTCCAGCTCCTGTACTTTTTCATCCACCTCAACCACCAAACGGTTGTTGGCCAAGATTTCCGGTGTGATTTTCACTACCTCCAACTGGTAATTGATCGCGGTAAAGACCAATTGGTCGCCTTCCATCACCTCGATCATAAACTCACCATTGTCGTTGGTTATGGTAGCATGGCCACTGGTGGAATTGATAACGTTCTCGTTGGGGACGTTGGAGCTCCTGTAAAGCACCTTTCCCCGCAACATTTGACGGGAGTCCTGCGCCATGCAATAGCCGGACAACAGTAAAGAGAACACGATCAAGTATATATTTTTCATTGGAATGTATTTAGTATCAGTTAAAGAAAGTCCATGAACGGCATAAAAAAAATTAAGCCGTTCTAAACTTTTGTTAATTCTGTGCCCTACAAATATACCAAAGGTGGTTCCATTCACCCGTGAATTTCGTGTTTGGACGGTATTTATTAAAGATATTAAAACATAAGTATAGTTTTGTTTTTACGTTTGGAAAATCCTCAAATAAACAAACACTGTGAAAACTGCACTAATCTACACCATCATAGGCCTATTGGCGATCAACTCGCTGACCGCACAGGTAAAAATCGGTGATAACCCCCAGAATTTGAACCCCGCCTCGCTACTGGAATTGGAGAGTACCTCGCGTGCCTTGGTAATCTCCCGAGTAACCGATGCCCAAATGAGCGCCATAAGCCCGTTGCACGGTGCCTTGGTATACAATACGGACCAAAACTGCCTGCACTACTACGATGGCACGGCATGGATCAATATCTGTGAGGCGCTGGACGATTCCTTTACCGTAAGCACCCGCGACGATTATATGAGCCAACTGTACACCAATACATTGGACAGCACCGTTGTGGTCACTGCTACGGACAATGGGGATGGCAGTACCAACTACAACTTTGAGGTTGGAGAAATAACAGGAAGTAACATACAGGATTTTTCGATTGAAGGCCGTGACATTGTTAACCGTACCATTGCAGGTGACAAAATTGCAAGCCGATCAGTGAATCCACTACGGATTTTTAACGATGGTGACGACCTTACCAGACAAGTGCTTTTATGGAACGGAAATGTTGCACCCGATGGAGAATGGCAACGTATATTTGAATCCGACTTACAGATTTCTGAAAACCAAGACCTTGCCGATGTCGTGGCAAACGACCCAAGTGCAGGGAACAGCGTGATTTCTGATGTTTTAGATCCAGTTGACCCATTGGATGTTGTAAACTTACAGTCGCTCAATGCGGCAATTACTGCTTCAGAGTTACTAGATGATGACAAGGATGACGAGAACGAACTGCAAAGTCTTAATTTGACTACAAATCAATTAAGCATCAGCAATGATCCAACCGCTTCGCCCGTAAACCTCGCAGGTTATCTCGACAACACA
>NZ_QBTW01000023.1:0-41882 GCF_003057865.1 Muricauda brasiliensis
CCAACCACCAATATCTTGGTTGAATTGTTCTGCATGGTAGAACATCCCGCTCATATCGGAAACATTACTTACATCCCATGTACCAATATCCTGGTTGAAATTGTTACTTGCGTTATAGAACATTTGTCTCATGCTCCCAACTTCGGAAAGATCGGGTACATCGGAAGCATTTACGGACAAGTTTAAACAATACATGAACATCTGCTCCATAGAGCCCCAGGTCTGATCGCCCCACTGTTCCACTGACAACAATTTTCGGCTATCTTCTTCCTGACCATCAAATTTCATGTGTGGAAAATCTCCACTAATGCTGACGGTATAGATGCCCGGGGTGGCATAGATATGGGTGGCATCTCCGGTATATACGGTAGTATCCATTGAGCCATCACCCCAGTCCACTGTGTAGGCAAAGGTACCGTCACCTGTGGGAATGGTAATTTGATCATCCTCGGAAGCCCCATAATTGTCCGTCTTCCAGGTGGTAATAAATGGCCTTGGGCAATCTTCTCCGGCATCGGTGATGATCCAGCCAAAATCATCGATGAGCTTTTGGCGGGCCGCTGCCCCAATACAGTAAGTGCTGCTTCCGGCATTAAAATAAACCCCATTTTGTAACGTCAAGGTACTCCAACCTTCCAACAGTTTATCGTAATTGTCCGTGGTAAGGCCGGTATCTTTAAACATATCATACATGTAAGTTACATTGGATACATCCCAGCCCCCGATATCCTGGTTAAAAGATGTAGCGTTTTGGAACATGTAGGCCATTTCTGTTACATTGCCCACTTGCCAATTGCCTAAATTTTGATCAAAAGCGGAAGCTCCAGAGAACATTAAGAACATATCCGTCACATTGCTTACGTCCCAACCACCAATATCCTGATTGAAAGAGGTTGCATTGTAGAATAAATATCGTGTATCCGTTACATTGCTTACATTCCAACCACCGATATCGCCGTTAAAGGCGGAAGCACGAGCGAACATGCCTTGCATGGTGGTGACATTGCTCACGTTCCAACCACCGATACCCTGATTGAAGACACTTGCATCTTCGAACATACCAACCATATTGGTCACGTTGCTCACATCCCATGAACTTATATCTGCGTTAAAAGCAGAGGCGTTTGAGAACATATATCTCATGATGGTCACATTCCCCACATCCCATCCACTAATATCTTGATTGAAAGTGGAGGCCCCGGAGAAGAGGTTTTGCATATCGGTCACATTACTCACGTCCCAAGAACTGATATCCCCATTAAAAGAGGAAGCATTTACGAACATGTATGACATATCGCTTACCTGTGACAGGTCTGGTATATCCGTCGCTTTCAAGACCACATTAGAACATTTGTAAAAACTGTGGCTCATGGAACCCCATGCCTGATCGCCCCATTGGTCGACCGACAGTAATTTCTCTGAATCACTGCTAGAGCCGTAACCGGTGTAGAAATATAAGTGCGGAAAATCGCCACTTATACTTACGATATAGGTGCCTGGGGTGGCGTAATTATGGGTGGCATTCCCGGTATAAATCGTATTATCCGTAGAGCCATCGCCCCAATCTACCGTATAGGAAAAGGTGCCGTTACCTATTGGAATTTCAATGCTGTTGGGACCCGTCTTTCCCGGGTTGTCGGTTTTCCAAGTGGTGACAAAGGGCCTTTGTGGGCAATCTTCCCCTGCATCGGTAATGGTCCATCCAAAATCATCGATAATTTTTTGACGTGCAGCTGCTGCGTTACAGTAAGTGCTAGCGCCTGCATGTAGATCGAGTGTGTTTTGTAGGTTTAATGTACTCCAGCCTTCCAGCAGTTTATCGTAGTTGTCCGTGGAAAGTTGGGAACCATCGAACATATTGCTTACACTCTGCACATTGGCAATGTTCCATGAGCCTAGATCTTGATCGAAACTGGATGCACTGCTGAACATTGCGGCCATATTTGTAACTTGCCCTACATTCCATAACGAAATATTTTGATTGAATTCTCTGGCTTGAAAAAACATTACTCCCATGTTCGTAACTTTGGAAACATCCCATCCACTGATATCTTGATCAAAATCTGAGGCTGTACTAAACATATTATACATATTCTCCACATTGCCCACATTCCATCCACCAATGTCCTGATTGAAGGATATGGCACGGTTGAACATACCGGACATATTGGTCACATTTGCCACATTCCACGAACCTATATCTTGATTGAAAGCAAAAGCGTTGTAGAACATACTGTTCATACTTGTTACATTTGATACATCCCATCCACCTATATTCTGATTAAAAACCCTTGCATCTCCAAACATGAGGGCCATTCCAGTAACGTTGGAAACATCCCAATTTCCAATGTATTGGTCAAAAACGGTAGCACCATAGAACATGAGAGTCATTTTGGTGACCTTGGATACGTCCCAATTACCGATATCCTGATTAAAAGAGGAGGCCCTATTGAACATAGTTTCCATATTTGTTACATTGGATACATCCCAATTGCCGATATTGCCATTAAACGATGTAGCCCCCATGAACATGCCGTTCATTTCGGTTACCTGGGATAGATTGGGCACATCGGTCGCATTAAGGACCATATTGGAACAGTTGTAAAAACTAAAGCTCATCGACTCCCACACTTGATCGCCCCATTGCTCTACCGAAAGTAGTTTTTCATTATCGCCTGTGTCAGGTGATCTGAGGTGCGGAAAATCTCCACTAATGGATACCGTATAGGTGCCAGGGGAGCTATAGGTATGTGTCGCATTTCCGGTATAGACCATATTATCCGTGGAACCATCGCCCCAATCTACCATATAGGCAAAGGTGCCATTCCCTGTGGGAATTTCAATACTATTGACATCCGTTATTCCAGGATTATCGGTTTTCCAAATGGTAATAAATTCACTTTGTGCCATGGCAGAGCTAAAACAAAGACAGCACATGGTCAAAAGAATTAACTTGAGGGTACTTTTCATTGGTTTGTATAATTTTGATTAATTGGTTTGTGCCAAGCTTGTGGGTAGTTGCAAAAAACACTCACAACAACTAAAAAGATGGAATTCTCCAAAGTATTTGCATTGAATATTTAATGTATACTCCTACACTATCCGAAGCATTGGACTGCTAAAAAACAAGGAAAGGTCAAAAATAGTATGGGCCACCTTACCACATTCGTGTTCAAATTAAATCTGAACACCAATTTTTTATTGGACCCTTAGGGATACGATTTAAAAACATCACTGTTTACCATTGTAGATGAAGGACTTAGACGTTCTACTTTATAGTAGGCCTATGATTACCCTTGTTGCACCTAAATCTGCACATGGAAATGAAATTTCACCTTCTACACCAAAAAAAGAAAGAGCATATCGAGAATTAATTGTGGTAAAACCGGTAAAAATACCTGTAGACAATGATCTTGTAGATTCTTATTACACGTTAAAAAATGATGATAAAATAAAGGTGTTCTTTCTATATAGAGGTTACTTTCTACCGATTGACTTTAATCCGATATACTTTTTAAATCCGGTATTGTTTTAGTCCGTAATCAGTTTGCGAAATTGGAGAACCTAAACCCTCGCTTTAGTCGTTATTTTTGATTTTGTTGTCGTATTCACTAGGGCTTAATGTAGTTGTATTTTTAAAGACTTTACTAAAGGAGCTCCTACTGGCAAAGCCACACTCCAATGCCAAGGCATCCATTGTATTTGTAGATAAAAAGCCCTCATGTATTAGACGTTTTCCGTAGTCGATACGTAAATTGTTCTTATAGACTGTGAAATTCACGCCATAGTGTTCCTTGATAAAATAAGATAATTGATGAGCCGGTATTTCAAGTTCCCTAGCCAGGTTGGTTAGGTCAAAGTCCTGTTTTAGATATATTTTTTTGTCCATAAGCAACTTTAATTTGCTTTCCACCTGTTCTTCATGAAGACCAAACTTGTTATTCTTCTTGGTTTCTCCAACCTGACCATCTTTGGGAATCATTTTAATTACTTTCGGATACCCTTGAAGAATAGTCGGAAAATAAATTGGGATGACACCAACTAAGAACATAATCATATATAATGTTATTGGTATAATAGCCCCACCCTCAAATATATTATGGCCCAACCTATTCCCTACAGCATAAAAAATGGCAAACACAGCAAACAATGTTAAGCCAAACCAAAAAATCAACAACCATTTATTCAACAGGTTCTTTAATTTATTTGTACCGTTATTGCTTATAAAACTCAGCAACTTTGGCAGTACAAAAAGAAGCGCCAGTAACTGCCATAGATGCCTCAGAAACATATGCTGATCCAAATTTAAAAGCCAATAACTTGCATGCAACCTATTTTGAGGGTTCGTAATAGCCGTATGCAATAATTTTGAATGTACCGCGTCAGGCTGAATATAAATATATCCTACATCGATTATGCTTAAAATAAAGGGCAAAAACCAAAACAAGTGGGTGTTTTTCCACTTATATTCATCTTCAATAATGGTTATAAAATAAAAGTAAACTGGTACGGCAAAAAGATTATATGGTATTAACGGCCATAAAAAAAACCAGCTGCAGTTTGCCAAATGCCCCCCATCAATAATATAGGCTTGCAAGGCATATACAGAAAGTAGAAAATAAAAACTTCCAAGGAAAAAAGTAGCAGTGGGGTGGGTAGATTTTTTAGAAAATAATAAAGTGGTCAAAACAAACCCAAAAATAGCGGCGATCAATAAAATGTTGTACAACTTACAGTATAATTCATTAACACAAAAACAACTCAAATTCAAATCTTATTACTGGCCATAGATTTTCAATCAATAGGGTAAATAAAATTATCGAGCTGCTTTCTTAATTATGTAAATCAATTTTTCACAGTGGACCAATCGATTAAATTATGAGAAAGAACAAAAGTATAAAATAATGTAAAGAAGCTATTCCGATAAGTTGATTTAAAATGCCTAAATCCTTTTCAGAGTTATTTAGCTTTAAAGATTGTATTTATTCTTGTTCGTTCCAATCATCAAGTCGGTTGATTTCAACTCCCGGAACTAAAAAGTTGACCTTGGGTGTCAAAAAGCACTACTTTTTCAGGTACGAAGTAAGAATTATGTGCCAATGCTTGTGTTTTTGTATCCATTTTGTTTGTTTGAAAAGGTTGTTGTTTTGGTTATCATTTCTTTTTGTCAAAACTACTTTCAATGGTTTCCCCACGACAGTCCATTTCAGCAGAATAAAAGCACAGATTTCCGAAGACCGGGAAGTAGTGTGATTTGTATACCTAGTTGAAAATTTGTCTACATTTAACCATATGGAAAAGATCAATCATTACAAGAGCATCTCAGAGCTTCATAGTAGAAGTGGATTCGAGCCGCCTAACCATCCTTTGATCAGTTTAATGACCTGTAAAGAGTTGATGGCCTATAGTTTGGGGGATTCAAGGTTTACAGGTGATTTCTATATGATAGCATTAAAGAAAATCAAGTCGGGTTATGTGTTATATGGAAAAACGGCTTACGACCATAGTAATGGTTCGATGGTCTTTATGAAGCCAAGACAGGTGATAGAAGTAAGTAATGTCCAATTTGCTGAGAAAGGATTTGTGCTATTCTTCCATGAAGAGTATTTAATGGGGCACAATTTGTTCGAACAAATCAAGAAGTATGGTTATTTTGAATATGAAATCAACGAGGCCCTGCACATATCCCCCTCTGAAGAAACAATTCTTTGGGAGCTCTATTATAAGATAAGAGGTGAATATGATAACACACCTGATGAGTTCAGCCGTGAAATCATTCTCTCCCATGTGGATGCGATGCTTAAATATTCAGATCGATTTTATAACAGACAATTTTTGGACAGAAGCTTGCAAGTCTCCGGACATACTATCCAGAGGTTCCAAAAAGTTTTGGCGGATTATTTTCAAAACAAGTCACCCAAAACCAATGGACTTCCCTCCGTTAACCAACTGGCGGATGAACTATTCCTATCTCCACGATATTTGAGTGACGTACTAAAAAAGGAAACAGGAAAGACAGCTTTGGAGCACATCCATATTTTTTTAATCAAAGAGGCCAAAAATTTACTTATTGGTACAGAGAATAATGTGTCTGAAATTGCCTATGAACTGGGTTTTGACAGTCCATCCTACTTTACGCGGTTGTTCAAAAAGCAAACAGGTATGCGGCCTTTGGAATTTAGGACAAATGCATAGTGAAATTCTTCTTGTATCAATAGAATTAATATTCCTTTAGCCAATTGGGTAGTCATTGTAACGAAAGATGCTAAAACAATAAATGAAGTATAAAAAAATAAAGCCTTACAAGGAATTGGAACCATTTATTCATTTCTATTGGGAACTGAAAGGAAACGAACAAAAAGGACTATGGGAACGGGTTTTTCCAGACGGATGTGCTGGGATATTTATGAGTTTGGGCAATAGTTGTTTGACAGATAATGGTGCCCTTTCATTGGAGTATGGAAAAACTTATGTGGTCGGTGCAATGACCTCATTCAAGGACAGCTTTATTGATTGTGATACACACCTGATAGGCGTGTGTTTCAAACCAGGGGCTTTTGCAAATTTTTATAGGTATATCCCACAGATTGAATTGATCAATAACACCGTGGAATTTGAAAAATCCAAATCCTTCAATATTGCTAAAATGCTCAAAGCCCCCTTCAATTATTTCGACCATTTTTACTCAGGGAGAATAAAAAGCAAAAACAATCCTCTCCAATCCGTTATCAGTGACATTCATTTAACAAACGGACAAATTGCCATTAATAAACTGTCAAAACAAAATTTCACTTCTGTAAGACAATTGGAACGTAATTTTAAAAAGTTCATCGGTCTATCCCCAAAGGAATATGCAAACATCATTCGATTTCAATATGCTTTGGGTTTAATTAAAAATTCAGAAAAAAAACGAAGTCTATTGGAGATTGCCTTTGAATGTGGTTATTACGATCATTCACATCTTACCAATGAAATCAAGAGAAATACAGGGCTTGCACCGTCACAACTTTAATTTGTCGCATTTTTACAAAGTACGGTTGGTTGTCCAAAAGTAGTTTTGTGTAAATATTAAAATATACGAGGAATGCGAAAATTATCACTTTTCATTGCAACAAGTTTGGATGGTTACATAGCAAAGCCCAATGATGATCTTAATTTCTTGAAACTTGTTGAAAAAGAAGGAGAGGACTATGGTTATACGGAATTTACGGACACGGTTGATACCATACTTATAGGTAGAAAAACCTACGACTATGTAATTAGGGAAATTGGCATTGGCCATTATGATAATGGACAACGGGACGTTTATGTCATCACCCGGACTGAAAGACCACAGAACGGCAGAACAATATTTTATTCGGGAAACATAGCAGAATTAGTAAAGCAACTAAAATCACAGAAAGGAAAAAATATTTATTGTGACGGAGGTGCGGAAGTCATAAATGAGCTATTGAAGCACGATTTGATAGATGAGTTCGCAATTTCAATTATACCTATTTTGTTAGGTAGTGGCAAGAGACTATTTGAGGATGGAAGACCAGAACAAATACTTGAATTTGTCGAGGTCAAAACATTTGATACTGGATTGACCCAATTGCATTATAGGCGGAAGGAATAAGCGAAAAGCGGACAATATGGATGAATGGGGTGGCTCATATCCACATTTCAGCTTAGCTCACTTTTATCCGGAAAAAGGGGTAAAACAATGCCCGTTTATTATAGTTATGGTCTGTAACGGTTAAATGGTGTTTACTTAAAAACCGATAGGAGTTACTCTTGCACCACAAAGTTTTCGTTAGATCCGAGGGGTTTTGGTATGGGTTGGATCAAAGGCTTGATCCGCATGTACTCTTTCCAGCGATATGATTCCAAGACATCCGCCATTTCTGAGGTTTCATGGCCCGATATACGTTTCAACAAATGATACCTTGCGCTGGGTAAAAGGTTATCGTCCTGCTCAACGGCATGCTTTTTGACCAAGTATCGGGCCACTGTGGTTTGGAACACCAATGCCTGTTCCGAACCCATTACAAGATAGGGCCGATATTTGGCCGTGATATCTCTGGCCTCAAAACGGATTTTCCGATCTATTTTCAGGGCATAGAAAGCCTGTCCCCTTGTGGTGGTGGAGGCACAAATGAACAGTGCGAGAACTAAATGCTTATAGTTTGAAGATACATGTTTCTTAACCATGTTCAATTCGTTTTGGTTATATCGTTTTTTCCATGTTAGCAGTTTTGCTTTTTGTTGCGATCATTTTGGCTCTACAAACCATTCTTGCAACTAAACATTAGCTGGTCATGTCCTTAGGAGCATTCCCCCGAACCCTTTTAGGGGGCGCTCCGAGGTTTTGCAGGTTTGAAAACCGGATGACCTTCAGGGCCTGCTCTTCATTGTTTTTGCAACCTTCCCATGTGGTTTGTGGATTTTAAAAATTCCTTCAACTTTCTGAGGTTTCTGAGTTTTTTGAGTTTTTTGAAAAAATGGTTAAGGTGCAGGCCCTTAAAATTTCCGTTCCCCAAAATATAATGGTAGGTGATGTGCAGAAAAAGCGCATAAATCACCATGATCAAAGAGATTCCGATGGCCAATGTTCCCATATCCAAACATTTTAAGGTTTTTCTATTCAGTTTTTATTTTGCTAAGGTGACAAATTCATTGTAGCCATTCATCCAGCTTCCTGTTGGCGTGATCATAACCAAGGACAAAGGCCTTGTCGATTCCCTTTTTGTCCAGGACCTCGATGTTCCCCAGTTTCTCTGGTACGATCAGCAGATCGGGTATGTGAAGCTTGTCCATGGCATTGGCGTGCAGCATCAAAAGATTGGCCCTTTCTGATATTTGAAGGCCACTCTTGATGTGGCCCTTTCCCACTGCCTTCATGGACGAGGCGTAACACCCTATGATCACATCACAAGCACCGGTCAAGGGCTCGACCGGAAAATTGTTCATGATGCCCCCATCGGCAAAAAGCTCCCCATCGATGGACACTGGGCTGAACACAGGAGGCAGTGCCGCAGAGGCCAATAAGGGCCTGAACAGTTCCCCCTTTTCGAAATACACCGGTTCACCTTTCAATAGATTGGTGGCAACCACCACAAGCCGTTTGTCTAGTTCCTCGAACCGATGGGCCGTAAAAAAGTCATCAAAGAAGGGAAGATACTTGTCCGTATCGAACAGCCCCGGCTTGTTCACGGTCACGAAGTTGTATCTGAGCAAGGGGGTTTCCTTGAAGAAGACGAGCATATCCTCAATAGAGGTCCCGTCCACATATAGTCCACCTATGAGGGCCCCGGCACTTACGCCCGATATCTGGCTTGGATAGATACCGCGCTGTTCCAAGGCCTTGAGCAGCCCAATATGGGCCATTCCCTTTACCCCGCCACCGTAGAGCACCAATCCAAGGGTGGTATTTATCAATGTTTCCGTTTTCATCTATAAAAGTTTACATTAAAGGGAGGAATTGCATCCCTTCTTCAACTATTCATTTTAAAGAAGCTGGATTTGATCGAAAGACTGGCCTGTAGATATTTGCTATAGGCTGTCCTTTTCCTGCATCCCTAAGTCGGAGCCGTACTTTTCCAAGAACCTCTTTTGTCTTTCCATCATCCGTTTTCTGATGTTGTCCAGCTCCATAAAGTCCTCCCCGAAATCGCTTTCAAAAAAGCCGTCATTGAAGAACCTTTTGCTGAAAAGTGAGTCCGGTTCGAAAAGGTCCCCGAACCCTTGGTTCTTGAATTGCGAAAAGTGGCTGTAGAACTTGGATTCAAAGTTGCTCAAAAGGCTATCCTTGTCCAGACCAGCGAGATTGTCCGACGAATCAGTGGACCAAGTATAGATACTGTCATAACGGATGAGGTTTCCGTTCTCGTCGAATTCCCGGTCGACCTTCCAACTGCCCTTGGGTTGGGCAATCTCTTTCTGGTCACCTTCTTTGGTCAATTCACCTTTCTTTTTCTCTTGGCCCTGACAACTGTTCAGTGCTACTAACAGGGTTGTACAAAATAGGATTTGAATTTTCATTTTTGTTCGTTTCTTGGTTCAACATTGTTTTGATCATCGATTGTCCGAGAGGTCTTGTAGATTCCTTTGGTGTCCAATACTTTAGACAGTCGGTTCTGGTGGAACACGCGGGATCTTCGCTCGCCATTGCGGTACCATATACATTCCACATAGGTGTCCCTGTCCATGAATCCAAATATCGGTTCCTTCTTTGCGCTATATTTGGACACCTCCATCTTGGGGCCGCTGGACGTTCCCTTGACCTTGACCCAATCCCCTGGCTTGAACTTTCGTGCCATGTCGTATAAATCGGTGTGTAATGGATTTCGGCTCAGGCCACCTTAAGGAGCCGCTTGTACATCGTTTCTCTTTTGGAAAAACGGACCTGCAACAACCCATTTTTCAGGCTTGCATGTATACTTTCAGGGTTGACATCCCGTGGGAGGTCCAAGGTCTTGCGGAAGGAGGAACGCACAAACGCCCTGCGAACCCTAAAGCTTTTCTTGATTTCACATGATTGTTCATTTCTGCCGCTTATGATAAGGGTGTTGCCCTGAAGTTCCATCTTCACGTTGTTCTTATCGAATCCGGGCATGGGAATGGAAAGTCCAAAATCGGTTTCCTCAATAGGGCTGTCGGCCGATGATATGGTCAATGATTTAAGCTTGCCCATGTTTCGTACACGCTTTGCCCAGTTTTTCATCCTTTTTATGATAGGTGGGATCTGGATTGCCTTGCCCACCTTTTTGCCAAAGATTTTCATGTTGCAAAAATTTAGGTTCAACAATTGGTGGTTTAATGGAAGGGACCGGTCAGTCGGCCCCTGTCCATTTTCACCGTTAAAAAAATAGGTGCTATTATGATATCTTGATGGTCCTGGTCGGCTTTTGCCTTGCCTCTTCCTTCTTCGGAAGATGGATGCCTAGGATACCATCGTTGTACGAAGCTTTGATCTTGCTATCGTCAACGGAATCGGGAAGTGTGAAAGACCTTTTGAAAGATGCATACCCAAACTCCCTACGGGTGTAGTTGTCCTCCTTGCGCTCCTCTTCCTGTTTCACCTCGCTCGAAATGGAAAGCTGTTGGTTGTCCAGATCGATCTGGAAATCGGACTTTTTCATTCCGGGCACGGCCATCTCTACCCAATAGGCATCCACCGTTTCCTTGATATTGACCTTGGGCACTGTGATTCCAGTGCTGAAGTTGGAGGTGAACACTGAAGGTAGGTCCGATTCGAAAAAGCTGTCGATCCAATTGGACCAGGTTGGGAAGTCCAGGTTTGATTTTGCCAAACTACCATTTTTTGGTACAGAAACTAAATTGCTCATGGTTTTAAAAAATTTAAGTTTAACATTATTTTTATCGTATGGGATTCTTACAAACCCCTGTGTGCTAAGGACAAAGGACATGCCAAAACGCATCTTTGTCATTTTTCTGTTAAAGACTTCTAAAGCTTCCTGTCAAATTTTCGGATTGACCGGAATACGGAAATGTCACTTTAATAAAATTTTTACAATATATGTGTCATATTGACATTACAAATGGCATTTTACCAAGAATAGGTAATGGAATTTCAAATCTGGAACGACCTTTGCCCAAATTGAAACGGTATTTTTTTATGGTTTAACTTTTTTAAAATTTAGGTTATGAAAAAAAAACCGATCAAGGTAAGGCTCATTGGAAAAAAAGGAGATTCGTATCAGATCCAATTCCCCGATCTAGCGATACCCGTCAACGTGGACGAGACGGTGTACCAGAAAATGCTCCACAGTAAAGAGTATGAGTTTGGGCATTCCTGCACCAAGGCGAAGCGACCTACCTATTCTGCCTAGAGGCGCTTGGTTATTTGTTTCGGTGGTTAAACAGGCCACCTTTGAATACAGGAAATACCAGAGGCCCTTTGGAACCAAAACGATGAAGGTGTTCCTTTAACTTTAAGAGCTGATTTTGTCCAGAAGGATACTATGGATAGGACTTCCTCGTTAGTTTATTATGATGTTCAAAAAAAAATCGTTATTGCGACTGATTGGCTTCCCCTTAACATTGGGAATACTGGTTATTGGATGTTCCACTGATGGGGAATCTGGATCCATGGATAAGAATCTTCCTGACGGAACGGATGTTTCACAAAACCGAAAATCGGTGGGGGATTCGGCCTCCGACCTTTTGGACGACACAAATTTCACCGAGCTTTTCCTTGAAATATTCTATGTTTCCGGATTCAAACCAAGTGAGATCACGTTGGATAATTTTGAAGACTTTTTGTCACAAAGGCTGAACAAACCAAATGGTATCTCCATGGAGCTCAAAGAAATTCCATCCCCAGGCCAAGATGTATATTCAATTACAGATATCAGAAACCTTGAGGATGAGATCCGTACTGCCTATAACCTAGGTGGTACTATAAAGGCCTTTGGACTTTTTCTTGATGGGGAATACTCAGAGAACACCGAGAATGGTTCTGTTTTGGGTGTGGCCTACCGCAATACTTCTTTTGTGCTTTTCGAAGAGACCATTAAGGGGTTCAGTGGGCAACCTTTGGCTCCGAGTACCACAGTTCTGGAGACCACGGTTCTTGACCATGAGTTTGGACATTTATTGGGATTGGTCAATGCAGGTACCCCAGTGCAAAGCGCACATCAGGATGAGCCACATGGAAGACATTGTACCACTGAGGATTGTTTGATGTATTGGACAGCAGAGACAGGAGAGGGGCTTGTCAACATGATCAGTGGTGGCACCATTCCAGAATTGGATGCGGCCTGTTTGACAGATTTGCAGGCCAATGGAGGTAAATAAGAACCTTTGATATTTATAATTGAAAAGCCCCATAGCGGGGCTTTTCTGATTATATGGTAATTCTCTTCTTATAGAGAAGTAGTCCCGGTTACGGTGACATTGGCACTCAACTGTAGGGCCGATGTGATATTGATGGCTCCAAGATCAAGACCAGTGGTGGACTCCACTTCCAGTTGAGAGTTGAAATAGAATTCCGCACCATCCTGGGTGTAGGATACAAAGATCAGTTCATATTCCCCTTCGGCCAAAAAGTTAAGGCTGTAGGCGTTGTTGATCCCACTTACTTCCGCGCTGGTCACGGCATTGGCAAACCTGATATTGCTCTCGCCCTGCCCTTGGGTCTCCACCTCAGCGCTGTAGGTGCCCTTTTCATAGGCATAGACCACGATTTTGTCGGAGGTGTCCTGGGAATCGTTGACCGTACCCGAAATCTCTCCTGTCGCTTCCTTGTTTACGGTCCGGATACCTGCGGAAAGTTCTGAGAGTGTCACGAAATCAAAGTCCGACTCCAACGTACCCTGTTCTTCCTTTATGGTTTTGCGTAGGTCAAAATCAATGATGATTTCATTGGTATTGGTCGCAAAGACCTCAAAGGAATCCGTGATGTTCACGGTACTGGAGGAAGCTTCTATCTTGTCCTTAGTACCATCCACCATTTCGACATAACATCCAGGACTGTTGCCATCCATGTCATTCGCATAGTCAAGGACCAATTCGATGTTGGAATAGGTTCCCGCTTCCATTGGGAGATTGCCCAAGGTCTTGGTCTGCCCGTTGACCAAAGCGGATAGGTTAAAAGTGGTTTTGGTGAAACCTTCGATGGAGTTTCCATCCACCTTTACATCGGAAACGGTAATGAACACCGCTTCCACATTCGCATTGTCTATGGGGGCATCCGTGATTTTAATGGTTGTTTGATAAGATTCCTTCTCTACATTGTCATTTTCATTGTCGTCACTACAGGATACTATCAAAAGCATTGTTCCAAAGATAATTCCCAAGTTTTTCAAAAAGGTCTTCATAAAAATTAAGATTTAAGGGTTTACTATTTGCTTCAATAGTATAACAATTGAGACGTAACAAACCCTACTTAGACCTTGAAAATATTGAGGGGACCCCAAAACTGTACGACATCACTTCCTTTAAGAGACTTTCCTGTATGGATGGCCCAACACTCGCGGCTATGGTTATCCACTAAAGTTAAAGCCCTGAAACGGTTCCCGTTGTACAACTGGTCCGAGACAAAATCCATGCTCCAACATTCGTTCAAACTAGAGACGTTCCCCTCTGCGGGTTGTCTGTGTGCGGCGGAACGGTTCCTTTTGGGCCACTTGCTCCTCAAGTTCAGACCTTCCTCGCAATAGTCCCGGTACATGCGTTTGTGATTGTCCATGAAACTCTTCCGTCTCAAAAGGATATGCCAGAACCCATAACGTACCCTGACAGCGGCAATCTCGTTCATTCTCATGCGCAACAGTTCATCGCTACGGCCCTTGGCCCTTGAATAGCAAACGCTCTTGTGCAGCAGTATGAGCTTGCAGCAACGTTGGATGATAATATTGTACTCCATCCTTATATTATCGACCATCCCACGCTTTCGGAACGGCCTCAGAACTTTTTCAGCACGTCCTGCAGGATCTGTTTGTCCAAAATTTTGGTCGGCGACCAGTTCCTTCAATTGTGCGTTCTCCTCCTCCAGGTTCTTCAGCCTCCGGAGTTCGGAGACATCCAGGCCGCCCTATTTCTTCTTCCAGCTGTAGAACGTTGCCTCTGATATCTACATCTTGCGGCGCACCTCTTGGATACGAATCCCCCGTCTCCACCTGTTTGATCGCAAATACAATCTGTGATTCCTGGTACTTCTATCGTCTCATAAGCAAATACCTGTTTAAAGTTAAACATTTATTCGCCCCGATTTTCTGGTTTTAAACTGTCCGGTTTAACGGGAGGAGATCATTTTTAGGGAAGGCTATAAAAGGGGGTAAGGCTATTAACTAAAATAGGTTAAAATGATTTTGGATGTACATTTTAGAACCAAAAAGTTAAAGAAATTCTTAATTTATGTATGGGGATTTAGGTGGATGGGATGGATTGTGGGAACCACTAAGAACGGCAAATCTAAACCACCAAACATTTTGTTGTAGCAGTTTGTACGTCAGTTCTTTGTTAGCTGTTTTGCTATGCTCACTCTTTTTCTGCGAGGGAGTTATTCTGTCCGTTTTTAACAACATGAATGTAAATTGAAGATATACCCCTTATTAAAATTAACCTTTTGTTAAACGGCTTATGTTACAGTATGAAGCGGCAAATTATAAACTTTACCATCTAAATTTCGGGTATTGGATAGTTTGGAATCGACCTCCGATAAATTTCTTTTTCAAGAAATCAAAAAGGGCAACATAAAAGCGTTCAATAGGCTTTTTGAGACACATTGGGACGGATTGTACCAAGCTGCTTATAAAGTCTTATTGAGTGAGGATATGGCCAAGGATGCAGTTCAAGAGGTTTTTTTTGATCTTTGGTTACGCAAACTTCAACTTGAGGTTGAAAATATACCGGGATTCCTTTATAAGGCTGTACGAAATCAATCACTGAAACAGTTGAAGAAAAACGCTCCTTTGCAAATTCACGAAGATAAATTTAAGGAGCTGTTGGTCAACAACACAGAAGAACAGTTGGATCTTATTGACCTTAAAACAAAATTGGACGAAAAGCTGGGTGCCCTTTCCCCAAGGGAAAGAGAAATATTTGAAATGAGTAGGTATCAAAACCTGTCCAATAAAGAAATTGCAAACCACCTTAATCTTTCACAAAGAACCGTTGAATGGTATTTGTATCAAGTTGTTAAGGAGCTCAAAACCGCGTTGACCGTCTCTGTTCTTGTTATCCTATCCTATCTTTTTTATTGATTTACCGCTGATGATAACATCTTTTAAAATCAGTGATATGAGTCCATCATTCGTCAAGGTTACCTTAAGGTTAGCTGTGTTATCTATGAGTTAAATCCAAGTATTGGCTCCAGTAAATGTCCTTTGTTGGGGTACTTATAGGTAAAAGCACAGCCATGGATAAATCAAAATTGATTGATTTACTTTCAAAATATGATAAGGGTACCTGCACCAAGGAGGAACTTGTACTGCTGTATCGCTTCTTCGATGCTTTTCAAGACGACAACAATATTTGGGATACGAAAGGAATTGTTGAGAAAGAGCGAATACGAAAGGAATTATCAAAAAAAATAAAACAAAGAATCGATTTTCAGGAAAGGAATCGAAAATCCATCTCTCCCTTTTGGAAGGTGGCCGCCGCAATACTTTTTCTCATTGGGTTGGGAGCAATGACCAAAATCCTTCTTTTCCAAAAAGAGCAGCCCATGGAATATGAACGGATCGTTTCAAATGATATGGGAATCAAGCAGGTTGCATTGATGGATGGTTCTACCGTCTGGTTAAATCGGAACAGCGAACTGGTCGTTGCCAAAAAGTTCATGGAATCCGAATTCAGGGAGGTCACCTTGCACGGGGAGGCATTCTTTGAGGTGGCAAAAAACAAAAACAGGCCATTTATCGTCCATTCCAGTGGCTTTCAGACCAAGGTGTTGGGCACCAAATTCAATGTAAAGGAATCCAATGAAAGAACGGAGGTCGCATTGATTGAAGGAAGCGTCGAGGTCAATGCAAATACCGAGCAGGTATTGTTGAAACCCATGAAAAAGGCAGTGTTCGGCTATGGAAATGACAGTATCGCAATCGTTGAAATGGATATGGAACTGGAACTCGCTTGGATGACCAACGATTTCGATTTTAAAAACACCAAACTATCCCGCGTCGCCACCATACTGGAACGGCGGTTTCATAAAAAGATAACATTTGAACAATCCGAGTTGCCTGAAAAAAAGGTGACTGGACATTATCAGAATGAAAGTCTCAATGCCATTTTACTTTCCGTGACCCGGGCCGGCAACTTGGATTACAAATACGAAGACAAACAGAACATACTGATTTTTGAACCCCTAAAAAACAATTCCATGTAAAAAGAGAGCTATAAAAAAGGGAAGCGTTGGAGCGCTTCCCTATGAAATTAATTCGTACGACAAAAAATGATAATGTAGTGAAAATACATTTGAACCACTTTTTTAATGAAAAATTCCAACTAAAACTATGAAAAAAAATGAACATGATTTTAGAAAACTTCTAATGAAACTTACTTCAGTTTATATATTGCTGGCATTGGGTCTTCAAGGGGTTTTGGCCAATGGGGCCAATGCGCAATCTTTGCGCAGCACAAAAATCTCCCTTGAACACGGTTCCTATACGGTACGCAATGTTCTCAAAAAGGTAGAGGACCAGACCGATTTCAACTTTACCTATTATGAAAGTGAAGTTGATTTGGGCGCTGCATATTCAATTGACAGCACCTACGATTCATTATTTGACCTATTATATGACCTGTCCTTGGAGAAACATTTTCGTTTCAACAGAATCAACAAATCCATTGCTATATCCAAAATACAGCAGCAAAAAAAGGAACCGGAAATTGTGGAACAATTGCAGGTAAGTGGTGTGGTGCTGGATGAAAACGGACAGCCTTTGCCCGGTGCGACAATCGTTGCAAAGGGAAGCAGCATCGGTACCACTACCGATTTTGATGGAAATTTTGCGGTCGTGGTAAATTCAGATGCCACGCTGTTGGTATCGTACATTGGTTATTTTACCAAGGAGGTCCCTGTCAATGGACAGACATCGCTGACCATCAGTCTTCAATTGGATACCCAGAAACTGCAAGAGGTCATTGTGATAGGATATGGCACCAGCTCAAAAGAAAAAATATCCGGAGCAGTGACCAGCATAGATCAAGAGGAGATCCAGCAGTATTCCAATGCCAATTTCGATCAGGCCATCGTGGGAAAACTTGCGGGTGTAAATATTCTGACCAATGCGCGGAACCCTGGTGATGGCAACACGATTACCATCAGAGGAGCGGGATCCATTACACGGGATGCCAATCCATTGGTGGTGGTTGACGGTTTTCCATTGGCAGAGGGCAGCTCGCTAAACGTAATCAACCCCAACGATATTGCATCCATAGATGTGATCAAGGATGCTGCCTCCGCTGCTATCTATGGATCTCGTGCAGCCAATGGGGTCATCATGATCACCACAAAAAAGGGCAAGGGGAAAAAGTTGACCGTTGAACTTCGTTCTGTTATGGGGCTTCAAGAAAAAACAGGAAGCTACGATTTGTTGAATGCCTACGATGCGGCCAAATTTTTCAGGGATGGTCGTAACAATGCCTATTTAAAAAACCATGAAAACGTGAGTGTCAACGATTCAGAGGAACAACGAATTACCAATGGGGCGAATGTCCGAGAGCTTATTTTGGATTACACGGTGCCCTATTTGAACAATGAACTTGGGTTGACCGATTTCGATTGGGAAGACGCGGTATATAGGACAGGCCTGGTACAGAACCACTATGTGAACGTTTCCGGATCCACCGAGGCCACCAATTATGCAGCTTCGTTGGGTTATACCAATGAGGAAGGCATCGTGATTACGGCAGATCAGAAACGCTATACCACCAATTTAAAACTGAATACAAAACTTGGAAAATATTTTAAGTTCGGTATAAACCTAAATGGTTACTATGCAGAAAGGGGGCTGACCAATGGCGGGAATGGATACCGTTTCCCAATTGACCCCGCGGGAAGGGCGATGGTGTACATGTTCCCATTTTTTTCAGCCTATGATGACAACAACCCTACGGGCTACAACATTGAGGCGCAGATATTGGCCAATAGGCCCTATAATGCTAATATGCAGGAAAACCCTGTGGCAATGTCCGAATTGTCCAAATACGATAGAAGGGAGTTCAGGACTTTTGGCAACACCTACCTTTCTTTTGAACCAATCGATAAATTGGTGCTGAAAACATCCCTGGGATATTTGTTAGAGTCAAAGTTTACCGATCAATACGCACCCATGCTTACCGGTTCGTATAGACGATTGATCAGTGAAAGGGATTCCAACCAAGGTTCGGAAAGCAGAAGCGACCAAGGGGATATCCTTGTGGAAAATACGGCGAACTATACCTTCGATATCGGAAAGCATTCCTTCAATGCCCTATTGGGACAGAGTTTCCAGAAAAGTTCATACACATCCCTGTCAGTGAACGGATATGATTTTCCAAACGATATCATTCAGAATATAGATGGATCCACGGAACAGACCGCATCAGCCTCTCGCAGCAGGTGGGCACAGATTTCCTATTTTGGGAGGATATTGTATGATTATGATGACCGTTATTTTCTCTCTGGGTCCATTCGTACCGATGGGTCGTCAAGATTTGGAAAGGACAATAGATATGGAACTTTTAGTTCTTTTTCTGCCGGATGGGTGTTGAGCAATGAATCTTTTTTTCCTGAAAATGACATTTTAACCTATGCAAAGCTACGATATAGCTGGGGGCAGACAGGGAATAACCAAATAGGGAACTATGCCCAATATGCCTCCATCAGTACAGGAAGGGATTATCCCTATGACGGTGCCCTTTCCCCGGGAGCCGCGCCTTCCAGTGCGCCTTCATATTCGTTGGGTTGGGAGACCAATACATCGAACAACTTCGGTGTTGATCTTGGTTTTTTCAACAAAATAAATTTAGGGGTCGATTATTATTTAGCGGATATTTCGGACCTGCTATTGGATAGGCCGGTTCCCAAGCATACAGGTTTTAACAGTTCACTTCAGAACATCGGCGAAATGCGGAACAAAGGATGGGAATTTGAGCTCAATGGATCCAATTTCAATATTGGCGGTCTTTCTTTGGGGTTCAATGCAAACCTGACCACCAATGAAAATGAGATCATTTCTTTGGGCGGTGCAGATGAACTGTACGAAGGAGGTAATCAAAGGTTTATAACCAGGGTAGGGGAGTCATTGGCCAATCTATACGGTTATAAAATCATTGGACTTCTAAAATCCGAGGAAGAAGTGGCCGAATATAAGAGCAGGAAGAACACCACATTGTCCGCTGAAGTTGGGGATTATATTTTCCAAGATACCGATGGCAATGACATTATTGATGCTGATGACAGGGTGCTCCTTGGGGATTATAACCCCGAAGTGACCTATGGATTTGGAATTGACCTTGGTTATGAGGGATTTGATCTGAACCTGAACTTTAATGGAACGATGGGGCGGGTAGCCTATGATTTGATGACCTCGAATTATTTAGAATATGGGGAAGCCTTTACCAATACAAACTATAATTATTTCAACAACTATTGGGACCCCGCAAGCAATCCCGAGGGCTATTTGGCGCCGCCGGATGCCTACGGGAACACCGCTACCCGTAAGGCCAGCAGAAATCCCACAAGCTATAATGTTTTGGACGCGGATTACCTCAGGTTGCGAAGTGTGCAGTTGGGATACAATTTGCCTTCCGGTCTTTTGGACCAATTTCACTTGCAGGCCATGCGCGTTTATGTTTCAGCGAACAATCTCCATACCTGGACAAAGTACAGGGGCATGAACCCTGATGGCGGGTATACGGGCAATCCGCTCGATAGGGGATATATACAAGGAACCACATCGGTGCCACGGCTTGTTTCCGTAGGCATCAATCTAACACTTCAATAAAAAAACATTATGAAATTCAATAGAATCGTTTTATACTCTTTTACATTGCTTATTGGCATTGCTTGTGAGAATGAGCTCGAACAACTTCCTGAAACGGGGATATTGGCAGAAAATTATTACTCCACCCAGGAAAATGTGGAGTCGACCGTGACTGCAACCTATAATGAACTCCAAGCCTTATATGATTACTATATGATACTGTGGGGCGAAATTCCATCCGATAATGCCTATATCCAAGCACCGAACTCCAACGGGGGTGCCAGGCCTTTGGAGGATTTTTCATGGACCAGTACTTCTGGGTTTGTGGGCAGTATTTGGGAAAATTCCTATGAAGGGATTTTTTATGCAAATACTGTGTTGTCTGTTATTGATGATGTGTTATATGACAGCGAGTCGCTTAAAAATATCAGGATTGGCGAAATGAAGTTCATCAGGGGTTTTTTATATGACAACCTTACCACGATTTATGGTGATGTCCCCTTGGTGTTGACCATTGATGACCCCACCTATGCATTTGATGATGCAAGGACCCCGAAAACGGAGATATATGCCCAAATCGAGGCAGATCTGCTGGATGCGATCGAACTCTTGCCATCATCCAACAGTGCCGGTAGGCCCAATACATATGCGGCCCGCGCCATCCTTGCCAAACATTATATGAAAACAAGGGATTTTGATAAGGCAGAAGCCCAATTGCAGATCATTGTTTCCTCCGGAAAGTATTCCCTTGTGGACATTGATGCACTTTTTGGTGTTGAAAATGAAGGCAACGATGAAGATGTTTTCAGTATCCAGTATGCATCAAATCTGGATGGAATGAGCGAGGGAAGTGAATACTACTATATGTTCACACAGCCTGATGACCAAGGTGGCCTTGGGGCCATGGCCATGGAAAGTAGCCTGTATGAACTTTATGCTGTAGGCGACCTAAGGAAAGGGTTGGTCACCGAATCCAGTAATGTCTACTACATCAACAAATGGACCCCTTCCCCCAACAATAGTACTGACGATGGTGGGGACAATCATTTTGTGGTTAGATATGCGGACGTACTATTGCTCTATGCGGAATGTCTTAATGAGAATAACAAGACCGCAGTAGCGGCAACATACCTTAATATGGTCAGAAACCGGGCAAATTTGGATGATACAACTGCTTCCAGCCAATCGGATATGCGAAGTGCCATTGCAAAGGAAAGACGTTTGGAGCTCGCTGGAGAAGGCCATAGATGGTTTGATTTACTGCGCACCGGAAAGGCATTGGAGACCATGAATGCTTTCTTTCAAAATGACGGAAGTAAAATTACCGTTGAAGCCTATCGATTGTTGTCACCTCTGCCACAGGCGGAAGTCGACATCACCAAAATGGAGCAAAATCCCGGGTATTAAACTAAAATCAAAAAACCAAATGAAACGTTTTTACAATATATTTTTATGGGTCGCTTGCATAGTGCCGATCCTACATGCATGCAATGTGGATAATACTGATTATTCTTTGGATACAAGGGATGTCTATATCGATTCCATAGTTATTGAAGCTTCCAAGAACGACTGTGTCGGGGAAGATGTCGAGGTGTCGGTGTCCAATTCCTCCAGAACCATTGCCGCGACCTTGCCCACGGAATGTGATGCTAGTGAAATTATCCTGACCATTTATACAAAGGAAGGTATCTCTGTGTCCCCTGCCTCAGGGTCGGGTTTCACTACAGGGGATTCCTCACTTTTGGTCTCAGGTTTTGGCCTTGAAGAGGAGTTTACGGTAAAATTGAATGTATTGGAACCATTTCAATCCGATGAGGAATTTGTGTCGGTTTGGAGAGTTGCTTCGGGCGAGGCCATTACCCTGCCCTTGACCGAAAATGGAACATATAATTTTAAAGTGTTTTGGGGGGATGGTGAAGACAGCATCGTGGCCGGATATGATCTGGAATCGGCCACCCACACGTACACCGAAACAGGGGATTATACGGTAACCATATGGGGGGATATTGATGGATTCAATTTTTATCAAACGGACCAAAGTGCCGATAATATATTGGATATTACCCGTTGGGGGCAAGTAAAACTCGGCAATGATGAGGCTTATTTTAGGGGGTGTTCCAACCTTCAGATAAGTGCAGTGGACGCACCGGACCTTACCGGAACCACCACATTGAAGGCCATCTTCAGGGAGGCCACATCATTTAACAGCAACATCAACCACTGGGATGTGAGTGGTGTGTCCAATATGCAAGATGTTTTTTACAAGGCCACCAACTTTAACCAGCCCTTGGATCAATGGAACGTAAGCAATGTCAATACCTTCGAAACCATGTTCAGGGAATCCGCATTTGACCAAGATATATCCAGTTGGGATGTGAGCAATGCCGTTACGTTGAAAAATATGTTCCGGGATACTCCTTTTGATCAACCCATAGGCAATTGGGACGTTTCCAAGGTCACAAGTTTCCAATCCACTTTTAGGGGCAATGATGCGTTCAGCCAAGATTTGTCAGGTTGGGGGGACAAACTCCATAATGTTGTTACTATGCGGGAGATGTTCAGGGACTCCGATTACGATGGTGATTTGAGTGCATGGGATGTCAGTCAGGTCGTTAGCATGTGGGACATGTTCAAGGACAGTGGTTTTAACAATCCCTCAATTGCCAATTGGGATGTGAGCGGTCTGGACAATATGGAAACTATGTTTGGCGGCAATGATTGCGCGTTTAATCAAGATATTTCCGGATGGGATGTCAGCAATGTGGTGAACATGCAGAACCTGTTCAAGGAGAACCTTGCCTTTAATCAGGATATTTCTGGTTGGGACGTTGGCAATGTACAGTGTAACTATGATTTTGATAAAGATGCACCACAATGGGAAGATGCGCATAAACCAAAGTTCAACGCTGATAAAACAGATAACAACGAATTCTGTAATAGGGATAATTAATGACCATAACTGATAAAGAAGGGACTCCGAAAGAGTCCCTTCTAAATATAACTTCGGGTAGTATGAAAATGTGGATTACGTTCAGTATCGCTTTTTTGAGTTTTTTTATTAACTATGGATGTTCATCCGATGGAGGGTTCCCATCGATCACAACACCAACGGATGACAGCGTTGATCCAGGTCCGGAACCAGTGGTGTTGGATTCCTCAACGGCCATTTACAGACAATTTTTCTTTAAGGGCACCCATAACTCCTATTCTGGGAACTTGGCGGGGATGAAAAGGGAGGGTATAGAGACTCAATTGGAAGCGGGACTTCGTTTTTTTGAGTTTGACCTTTTTTCCTTCCATACACAAAAGGAACTTCAGGCGACATGGACCGAGGATGTAGATGCCTTTTCCGTTTTTGATTCTATGGGAGATACGTATATGCTCACCTATATGAATGCAACGGGAAAAACCACGGTATATAAAGTATTGGACGGTGAAACCGAAATAACATCGGAAAAGACGGAGGTAAAATGGGAAGGGGTGGAACGAAAATTTTCAATAGTGTCCCGATCCACGGGTGAATATATATTTGGCTATGCCCCGGGAAATGGTGATTTGACGATTTACAGCTTCAACGGCAGCGGTTTGGAAGAAATCCATTCAGAGAATATCGGTGTTGCCAACATAGGGCTTTCCGCATTTGTTTTTAATGACAACGTCTACTTGGGGGTACATGCAAAGGATGGTCGCAGATACGATATTCTTAAAGTATCCTTTGATGAAGGAGCTGTATCCATTGGAGCATCCATATATGAACTGGCCTCGGTCTCTTCGGACGAGAACTTGTACCCATTTGAGCAGGACAATAGACTATACCTATTTCGGCACAATGTGAACACCGTGACCAATTTCTCCGTGGAATCTGTCGATACCAATGGCAATAAGTGGTCTAGAAGTGTCAGCACAACCGGTACATCCGGATTGCTCAAGGGAACGGTGCAGGCAGTTCAAGCTGACGGGAAACTATTTGTAAACTCTTATGCGGCCAATGGCAACGTGGTGGGCTCACAATTGGTGATGGATAGCGGAACTCCCGTATTGGTATACGAATACAATAACGAAGATGATATGTTGTCGGGTGCCGATGCAGGGGTGTACCCATCCAGGGGTGGATACTTCCTGCTTTTGGACAAGGGGGTATCCGTTCAATTGTCGAAAATGGATATCGGTGTCCTTTCATTGGGCCATGATGCTCCTGGAGATGAGGTTGATCTTGCCGTTGACAATCCACAATCGATATTTCTGGCGGATTGGATCGAATATTTAGCTCAATGGAGCAATGCGCATCCTGACCATGAACCCCTTTTCATCATGACGGAGCTAAAAGAATATGAACAATGGCTGGTAGATGCCAAATGGCAAAATATCATCAATCTGATGCAGGACAAGTTTGGAGAGAAATTAAGGTATCACAGTTCAAGTGGGTTCCGCAATGAGCCCCTAGTGGATTATGACAAGATTGTTGACGGTAGAACCCTTTATTTTATGGATGAAAAGGGATCTAAGGAAGGTGGGCTGTTGGGCAAAGTCATTCTCTACATTCAGCCCAACAACAAGATTACCAAAAGGGAATACACCAATGATTTTGAGCCATTCAAAACCTCGGATGGAATACTTCAAGAAAACTTTCTTCAGCTCAAGCGCTATAGGGAAAATAATAAATTGGTGTCTCCAGATTGGAGGTATCCCAATAAGTATGGCAATGATATAGGTGCTCATATCGATGCAAAGGATGACAGTTATATCAGCCGTATATTCCATATGGAAAGTACAGATGGTAATGGGCAATATGACAACATCCACTGTACTGATGTGATGTTTGGGGTATCTGATAGGCCCTATGAAGGATTGTATATGGATTATGCGAAAGAACAGCGTTTGAAGAACAGGCTCGAAAAGGTAGTGGGCTGTGATTGAATGGTTTTTAAGATTCAGGATTTTCAAGTCGCTGGATAAAAACTTATAGAAATCAAAGCGTCAAACCGTATGGTATTGAGTTTGTTTAATTGGTGATTGGCGTAGCAACGTTAATAGTGCTGCGCCTTTTAACCTTTTTAACATTAAAAATGATGGGTTTTAACCCAATTTGGTGTTCTGGTTATAGAACAGCTTAGACTGTGCGATTTATACTTAAATATGTATTTGTTCGGTTGTTTTTTTAATAGATTTTTATGGAGTAGTTGTAATTAATTTTATTTTTAAAGGTGTTCAATAAAATTCATGCGTTTGCCCAGAACCCTAACGATAAAAATTTCGTCCACGCCTTCAATTTGATAGAAAATAACATGGGCTTTATAACTATAGTATTTTAAGGAGCCAGAAATAATCCCTGCATCTTTTGCCAACTCTGGGCGTCCAGCCAGCTCCTCCAAAAAATCATCTAAATTCAATAAATACTTGTTGGCTTGGTCAGGGCCAAAGAATTTTATCCCATACTTATATATTCCAACCAAGTCATATTGGGCTCTTGTGGATAAATTATAATTCCCCATTATCAACTTTTGTGATAATGTCACTTATTTTTAGTTTACTTCTACCGCTTTGTAAACCTTCATCAATTGCGCTCTTAAGTTCCATGAGCTTCATGTTCTCTTCCTGGTCCTTTCTTACTAAATCTCTTATATATTCACTGTCATTCGTAAAGTCACCTGATTGAACCCTAAGCTTTATCCAACCATCTTGTTGATTTGTAAAAGTGATTGATTTTCTAATTGTTCCCATAACTTTGATTTATGTGATGCAATATAATACTTTTTCGCACCACCTAAAAGACAAGCCTTTAAACAAGTGGACAGGACGGTTTTAGTATACCACCCGCGCAGGATTGAAGTGAGCATAGCAAAAACTAATATAAACCCATTTATGACAAAGTCTGAAACTGTTTTTTGGATAGCCCAAAGAATTCCGTTTTCAGGGGTTCGATTTGACCGTTTTTTGCAAGATAGGACTAGGTGGAAAACGAAAGAAAATATTATGTTCAACCCGGTGGTTTTAATATATGGGTTTTTAACCTTGAAATTAGGAAAAAATATCAAACAGTAGTCAATATAAATATCTGATTAACAACATTTTAATTGTTATTAGGTGCCCCTTTTTGATGAAGTTTGGAAGGGCACCGAATCGCTCACTTTTTAAATGGTTTTATTTGATGCCATTTAAAATCATAAAAAATAAAAAACCCTGTAAATCAATTATTTACAGGGTTTGTGGTAGTTTTTAATATCTACCCAGCGGAGGAAGAGGGATTCGAACCCCCGGAGGTGTGACCCTCAACAGTTTTCAAGACTGCCGCATTCGACCACTCTGCCATTCCTCCTAAGCGGGTGCAAATATATAAAGCTTTTTCTTATCCCAAAAGACCTTTTTGGTTTATTGTTGTATAAAAATAAAAATCCGATGTACCTGTTGGAGCACATCGGATAGTGTTTTAAGGATAGGTGGGTTTTAATTAATGTCAAACTCCAATCCTAAGGAGATAATGTCCCAACTGCCTCCATCTAGGGCTACCCCCCTGTAAGCTAGCACAATATCCATCATCTCGGTTATGGAATATGCGGCTCTTGGTGCATAATAAAATCCACCATCGTTGCCATCACTTATTCCAAGGGCATAGCCAAGGTCTGCTCCTAGCGAGAATTCATCGGAAACACTAAAACGACCTGCCGCGGCAATGGGTAGGAACTGGACGTCATCAACATCGATGGTTCCAAAACCAGTGTCTATTTCGTCACCAAAAGAATGTGAATAACCCAAAGTCGGGCCAGCTTGGAACTCATCGGATACATCGAACAAGTAGCCTAATTCCACGGCAATTGCAAATGTCGATAAGTCTCCGGCATCCCCGATGGGAAGACCTGCATGGATTCCTGCTTTAAAATCACCTTGTGCTTGTACACAGGTTAATCCAAAAAATACGGCTAGTGTAAATAATGCGATTTTTTTCATGAGATTGTATTTAAGGTTAAATCAAATGTAATGATTTTTAAAAAATTAACATTTTGAAGGCTATTAAATTATGTTTTCGGCAAATTAAAAGCATTCTTTATTGCCTGTTTTTGATGATTCTCAATTTTACTAAAGTTCACCAATTCTATATGCCGTTCAAAACAATGGTCATACCTTTGTTTTATGCTCGAGTGGTACCACTATTTCTTATTGATTGCCGTTGGTTTTGCCGTAGGGTTCATTAACACCGTGGCAGGGGGTGGGTCGCTACTGTCACTGCCCACTTTAATCTTTTTGGGTCTACCGCCGGCAGTTGCCAACGGTACCAATAGGGTGGCCATTGTCATTCAAACGGCGATGGGGACAGCAGGCTTCAAGAGCAAAGGAATCTCTACATATCCTTTTAATATTTATTTGGGGATATCGGCTTTTTTAGGAGCTATAATAGGCGCATACATTGCGGTGGATATAGATGGGGAAACCTTTAATAGAATTTTGGCCATAGTGATGATTGCCGTAGTACTTATCATCATTTTTAAGCCCAAAATGAGGGTGGACGACATGCAAGAACGACTGACGGGCAAATATCTTTGGATAGCTCTTGTGGTTTTCTTCTTTTTTGGTATCTATGGGGGATTTATAAATGCTGGACTCGGGTTTTTGATGATGCTGTTTTTGCATTATTTTAATCAAATGAATCTAGTAAGGTCCAATGCGACCAAAGTGGCCGTGGTTTTTGTTTATATGTTGGCCGCATTGGCGGTTTTTGTTTTGAACGATAAAGTGGATTGGAAAATGGGCCTTGTTCTTGCTATTGGAAATGGGTCGGGAGCATGGTTTGCCAGTAGGTTTTCCGTGAAAAAGGGAGATGGATTTATAAAAACATTTTTAGTGATCGCCGTAGTTTTGATGGCCATCAAACTATGGTTCTTTTAAATTAAGATTTACTATGCCAGGATTTGAACTCTTTGGAGATAAGGAAAGAAAAGAAGTACAAGACGTAATGGACTCCGGGGTGCTCATGCGCTACGGGTTTGATGGTATGCGCAACGGACATTGGAAAACCAAAGAACTCGAAACAGGTCTGTCCCAACGCATGCAATCCAAGTATGTCCATGCAGTAAGTAGCGGTACCGCCGCATTGACAGTGGCTTTGGCCAGTGCAGGTATAGGAGCAGGGGATGAAGTGATTATACCGACCTTTACATTTGTTGCCAGTTTTGAGTCCATTTTAGCCTTGGGAGCGGTACCTATTTTAGTTGATATCGATGATACCCTCACATTGAAACCCGAAGCGGTCGAAAAAGCTATTTCTTCGCAAACCAAAGTAGTGATGCCCGTGCACATGTGTGGTTCTATGGCCAATTTAGATGCTTTGAAAGCCATTTGTGACAAACATGGTCTGTTGTTGCTGGAAGATGCCTGTCAGGCCATAGGAGGCACCTACAATGGAAAACCATTGGGAAGCATTGGTGGTTTGGGCTGTTTTTCTTTTGACTATGTAAAAACCATTACTTGTGGAGAAGGTGGAGCCATAATCACGGATAACAAGGGTTATTACGAAAATGCCCATCAATACTCGGACCATGGCCATGACCATATTGGCAACAATAGAGGGGCCGAGGAACACCCGTTTTTAGGGTATAATTTTAGAATCTCCGAAATGAATGCCGCTGTCGGCGTTGCCCAATTAGCTCGTTTGGATGAGTTTTTGGCCATTCAAAAGCGGAATTATACCATTTTAAGAGATGCTTTATCCGATATTCCCGAGGTTGTTTTTAGGACTGTTCCAGATGGGGGAGAGGAGAACTATTCATTTCTAAACTTTTTCATGCCTACAGAAGAATTGGCCCAAGTGGCTCATCAAGAATTGATTGAATCCGGGGTGGATGGTTGTTTTTATTGGTACGACAATAACTGGCATTATTATAAAAAATGGGAGCATTTGACCCAGAAAAAGTCTTTGGGAAGATTGCCTAAAGATGTACTCGAAGCCTTGCCCGATTATAGCAAAGCCGATTTTTCGGAATCCGACAAATGGATGTCCAGAAATATTTCTTGCCTTATCAAACTGGGATGGTCCGAGGAGGAAGTGGCCGAGCGAGCCAAAAAAATGGTGGACGCGATAAAATCATCTATCTGATATCATCAGAGAGAGACCGTTTTGTCAATAGTTTACGTATTCCACAATTTCAAGACCGTAGCCAACCATGCCCACACGCTTTGTTTGGCCGGAGTTCGTCAATAATCTAATTTTGGAGATATTGATATCGTGCAGAATTTGGGCCCCAATTCCGAAGTCCTTATTGTCCATTTCAATTTTAGGAGCTTTGGTGATGCCGTCGCCCTGTAGCTTTTTAAATTCCGATAGCCTGTTCAATAAGTTCATGGACTGGTTCCCTTGATTGATAAAGATCATGGCACTCTTTTCCTCTTTGTTCAGTGCATCGAACATCTGTTGAAGCGTCTCGTCCGGATTATTGGTTAGGGTACCTAGAATATCATTGTTCACTAAGGTTGAGTTGATACGCGTCAAAACAGGCTCACCTGTTTTCCAATTTCCTTTCAAAAGAGCAATATGTATTTGGTCGTTCGTAGTTTGCTTGTAAGCTCGCAAGCGGAACTCACCAAACCTTGTTTGTATGGTAAAAGCTTCTTTAAGTTCAATCAGACTATCATGCTCCATGCGGTAGGCAATCAAATCCTCAATGGAAACAATTTTGAGGTCGAACTTTTCGGCTACTTTCAGCAGTTGCGGCAAACGGGCCATTGTTCCGTCCTCATTCAATATTTCTACCAAAATGCCAGCTGGTTCCAACCCCGCCAATCGTGCAAAATCAATAGCAGCTTCCGTGTGTCCGGAACGGCGTAGAACACCTCCATTTTTGGCCCTCAAAGGGAAGATATGACCAGGTTTTCCTAACTCGTGAGGTTTAATGTCTTTATTTACTAGCGCAGCTATGGTCTTGGCCCGATCATGAACCGAGATACCTGTGGTGCAACCGTATCCCAATAAATCCACGGATACGGTAAACTGGGTTTGATGAAGTACGGTGTTGTTTTGCACCATCATGTTCAATTCCAGTTCTTCGCATCTATCTTCCGTAAGTGGTGCGCAGATAAGCCCACGACCGTGCATGGCCATAAAATTAATCATTTCGGGGGTTACCTTCTCGGCAGCGGCAATAAAATCACCTTCGTTCTCCCGGTTTTCATCATCAACTACAATAATTACCTTACCGTCTCTAATATCCGCAATGGCTTCTTCTATGGCGTTCAGTTGTATCAATTTTGACTTTTTTATTTAGAATTTCTAATAATTAGAATTAGATTGTTGTTAATTCTAGAGATTTCCTCGAGCTTTAATTTTATTTCGGATAGTGTGTTTCCTTTTGTTTTAATTAGTTGGATGATTAGTCCAGCTAGTTTACCAACAAATACGCTTGTAAAACTTTGATTATTTTTTTTGTTTTCTATAAAATAATTGATTTCTACTTCTGAAATAGTTGGATAGTTATTTATCTGTTTTTTTATAATGCCAGAGTTATCGGTACTGGATATTTCATTTAATAAATGAATGTTTTTCTCATGGATTTTAAGAAATTCAGCACTTGAAGAGATATTTAGACTGGTTGGAAAATCCTTTATTAGATGAAGTGATTTTATAAGAATAGACAACTCTTCTTGTGAATAATAATTTTGAATATTAATTTCAGAATTAACCAAGTTTTTATTGGCTAAATCAACAACATCGTCTTCCTTTTTCTTTTTGAAAAGACTTTTAATTCTATCAAAGATATGACCAAACCCTACTAATCCCTTGTCTGCTGTGGCTCTTCTGGTCAGTGAAATGCCCAACGGCAGCATGATCATAGTTGGCAGCCAAGCTCCAATAGCTGGGTGAATGTTTCCTTCCTTGGCATAATTACCGGCAAATACACCGATAAAGTAATAGGTTAAAAATAAGATAATGGCCACTACCATGGGCAGCCCCAATCCGCCTTTACGGATGATAGCCCCCAAAGGTGCCCCCACGAAAAATAAAATGATGCACGAAAGTGCAAGCGCATATTTTTGGTGAAGGGACAAAATGTGACTGTTGTAAAATTTATATCGGCTCTGGAGTTCGTCTTTTTTGGAGTCTACCGTATTTATGATACTGGAAACTTCGTTCAGTGCTTTTTTCATGACTTGAATCTGCTCCCACTGTTCTAAACCGGACACAAATTGGTCAATACTTTTAATGGAATCCCTTTGAATGGTGTCTTTTGCCTTTAAAAGTTCTAACTTCTGTGTTGTAGTGTCTATTGGTGCCTTAACAGGAAAGGCACCCATACGGTTCACCACGTTTTTGGAAAACGCCGTTACTTTTTCCAGATTGTTCTCCCGTAGCGAATCGATGTCCTTGATTAAGCGGCCAACATTTTTCATTTTATTGGTGGTGATGTTCTGATCCTCTTCCAAGTCTTGGTCGTTGAGCTCCGAAATATCAATATTGATGGTGTAAGTTTCAAAATTGGACTTTGCAAAGGGTTGTTTTCGCTTTTCCTTAGCATCCTTTTTTACGATTTCTTCGTAGTAATTTCCATCTTTCAGGACCAGTTGGATAATATCGGATTCCTCGCTACTGATTAATTCACCCGCTTTGGCCTTGATGACCGTGTTGTTGATGTTCTGGTCCGTTTTCTTGTGGATGATTACATTGTCCAAAAAACGGTCCTGTTCGCCATATTTCTTATCCACTTTGATGTTCATTCCCTGTCCGGTTCCTTCAAAATCGCTAAAAACACCTTCGGTGATTGCCGCAGCTGGCTTTACCTTGGCAATGTTCCGTCTTAGGTTGAACATTTTTTGTTCGGATTTAGGGATGACATCATTTGCAAAAAAGAAAGTTACCAATCCAAGGAACAATACAAATACGATTAGGCTACGCATTCCTCTTTGTAGGGATATCCCAGATGCTTTCATTGCGGCGAACTCATAGTTTTCCGCAAACGTACCAAAGGTAAGGATTGAGGAGAGCAGTACCGTAAGTGGTAAAACCTTGTCCACCAAGGTGGGAATAAAGTAGAAAATAAACTTGCCAATAATTACCATGCCCAGTCCCTTTCCCGCTAAATCATCAATGAACAACCATATTCCCTGAAAGATGAATATGACAATCAGGATGAAAAAGGAACTGAAGAAGTTGTAAAGAAATCTTCTTAGTATATACTGGTCAAGTATTTTCAATGCCTAGTTTCTTATGATGTAGTACCCTTTGTCTTCGTACTTTTTCTCGTCAAAGGTAAACAGAGTACTCGATATGGGCTGATTGGTTTTGAAAGAATTAACGGTAATCGTGGTTTTGGTACCATTGCTTCCTGTTTGAATCAGCTTGTAGATGTGTTTTGTTTGCGTATCGATACCCAATAAAACGGATTTGATTTCAGTATTTGAATCAATTGGGATCAATTTTACATATTGAATTTTTCTACCGCCCACATTTTGAAGGATGTCCCACTCGTAATTATGTCCCGTTTTGTAGAAGGTCAACATTTTTGATGGGCTCACGTTATCGTTGTCCTCGTTTACATCCTCAATAGTAACTTCTTCATTTTCGGGTACTACGGTGTATACTTTTTTACCGTCGTATAATTGTTTTGCGCCAAAATAGTTCAATACATATTTTTCGCCATCCAAGGTTACATTTCCGTTGGTTTCCTGTTTTAGATTTGCCTCTGTATTCTCCAGAGTGGACTGGAAGTCAATGTAAATATTGTCGTAGCTCTGCACTTTATTGTACACCTCGTCCAAAAGCGCTTTTGCCTTACCTGAGTTTTGCCCGTATGAAGATAGTCCAACGGCAAATAATGCGATTAAAAGAATACTTTTCTTGATCATGGTCTTATTTTGCTTCATTTTCTAATAATTGATCTAAGGCGTACATATCAGGAACCAGAACTTGTCGGGCTTTGCTGCCCTCAAATGGCCCCACGATTCCGGCAGCTTCCAGTTGATCTATGATTCTGCCGGCACGATTGTACCCCAATTTTAATTTTCGTTGGATCAAAGAGGCGGAACCTTGCTGTGCGGTAACGATAACCTCGGCAGCTTCCCGGAACATGGCATCTCTGTCCGCGATATCATTATCAAGACTTGTGCCAGATTCTTCACCTACATACTCTGGCAGCAAATGAGCTTCAGGGTAGGCACGTTGTGACCCAATGTAGTCGGTAATTTTAGAAACTTCAGGGGTGTCAACAAAGGCACATTGCAATCGGGTGACATCGTTTCCTTGAGTGTAGAGCATGTCTCCTCGGCCAATGAGCTGGTCGGCCCCTTGGGCGTCCAAAATGGTTCTGGAGTCTATCTTTGAAGTTACCCTAAAAGCAATCCGTGCGGGGAAATTCGCCTTGATGATACCTGTAATTACGTTCACCGAAGGTCTTTGCGTAGCTATAATCAAGTGGATACCGATAGCACGTGCCAACTGTGCCAATCTGGCAATGGGTGTTTCCACTTCTTTGCCAGCTGTCATTATCAAATCCGCAAACTCATCGATTACCAACACGATGTATGGCAAGAATTTATGACCGTCGTTCGGATTCAACTTTCTGGCCTTGAACTTGGCGTTGTATTCTTTAATATTACGAACCATCGCTGTTTTGAGTAGCTCATAACGATTATCCATTTCAATGCAGAGTGAGTTCAAAGTGTTGATTACCTTGGTGTTGTCCGTTATAATGGCCTCATCGGAATCTGGCAATTTTGCCAAGAAATGACGTTCAATTTTGTTGTAGAGGGTCAATTCCACCTTTTTAGGGTCTACAAAAATAAATTTCACCTCGGCAGGGTGCTTTTTGTAGAGTAGGGAGGTAATTACTGCATTAAGACCAACTGATTTACCCTGACCGGTGGCACCTGCCATAAGCAGGTGGGGCATTTTTGCCAAGTCCACCACAAAAGTTTCGTTGCTAATGGTCTTTCCAAAAGCGATGGGCAGTTCCATTTCCGCTTTCTGGAATTTGTTGGAAGCAATTACCGAACGCATCGAAACAATGGTCGCGTTCTTGTTCGGCACCTCAATACCAACCGTTCCTTTTCCAGGGATTGGTGCGATAATACGGATACCCAATGCGGCAAGGGATAAGGCGATATCGTCCTCCAAGTTTTTGATCTTGGAAATACGTATTCCAGCTTCGGGGACAATTTCATAAAGGGTAACCGTTGGACCAATGGTCGCTTTGATCTGGGCAATCCCGATCTTATAGTTTTTGAGGGTGCTAACGATTCGGTTCTTGTTTTCCTCAAGCTCCTCTTGATTGATGGTGATGCCCCCCGAAGCGCCGTGTGCTTCCAACAATTCCATGGTCGGGAATTTGTAGTTGCCCAATTCCAGTTTGGGGTCGAACTCTCCAAAATCCTCTACGAGCTTGGCTGCCTTTATATCGGTTTCCTCTTCTTCAACGGGCGTTTCCTCAACTTTTAGGTCGATATCGGACTCCTCTTCTTCTGGAATATTGACGTCGAGTCCTGCTTCATCCAACGGTGGAATATCCTTTTTGTGGGTGTAGGTATCCACTTTTTCGTGAACCGTATCTTCTGTGGTCAATATCAGACCATCTTCGTCATCTTCTTGAACTGGGGCATCCTTGGTGTGGACAGTTGGTTCTTCCTTAAAATCTGATTTTATCTTTTGTTTTTGTCGTTTGAAGAAGTTGGCGAATCCTTCTGGCGTAAAGTTGAACAATCGAACCAAAATCACCATCAAAACAAATATTAGAATCAAGAACACACCAATTTTACCAGTGTAATCTTGAAGAAAATCGTTCATCTCATAACCTATCAATCCGCCTAAAAGAGGATAATCGGCCGCAAAAAAGCCAAGTGCAATGGATCCCCAGATGACTCCGACCAACCCCCAAATCCACTTGAAAATCAATCTCTTTCCATCTAGGCCTAGGAATAAGTAAAGTCCGGTAACGGCCAATAAAAATGGGAATACAAAAGAGGCAAGGCCAAATCCCCGGTACATGAAAAAATGGCTTACGTTGGCACCAAATTTATTGAGCAGATTACTGGCTTCGACATTGCGGTCCGCAAATTGGGACAACATGCTCTGATCTTCTTGCCATGTAAAATAGAATGACATGAAGGAGAAGAAAAGTGCTATGCTGAGAACTATCAAAAGACTACCGAAAATAATCTTGTTCTGCTTGGAAGGCTTAAAAGAGACCTTCTTTTTGGCAGTTGTGGTAGTTTTTTTTGATTTTGATTTTGTTCTTTTTTTGGCCATCAATCGTTTTTAAGCGGGGCTAAGTTACAAATTTACGTTGCTACTCTCGGTCTTGGATTTTACTAAAAAATCTTGGGCACATAAATGATCAGACCAACAATACTTGCCAATACCGATACTATCATAACGGCCCCTGCGGAAATATCTTTTATAAAACCAATTTTAGGGTCCAAATTGGGCTGGATATAGTCGCAGATTTTTTCAATAGCCGTGTTTACACCTTCTATGCCCATCACTATCCCTATTGCCAAAACCTGAACTATCCATTCGGTGGAAGAGATTTCAAAGTAGAAGCCGAAAGCCGTAACGATCAATGCGATAAAGAACTGGATCTTGATGCTGGGTTCTGTCCGTAACAACAGAAACATGCCCTTTAGGGCAAAGCCAACACTTTTGATCCTGTTCCGTAAAAAAGATTCTTTAGGCATCCATCAACGCTTCGAGGGCGGCTTTATAATTGGGCTCGTCCGCAGTTTCCGATACTTGTTCGGAGTAAATTACCTCACCATTTTCATTGACCACTACAACGGAGCGAGATAACAGCCCTTGTAATGGACCATCGGTGAATTCCACATGGTAGGATTTCCCGAAGCTGCCATCCCTAAAGTCGGAGAGGGTCTCAACTTTATCAATGCCCTCGGCACCACAAAAACGTGCTTGAGCAAAAGGCAAATCCTTGGAGATGCACAATATTGCAGTGTTTTTCAACTCAGCAGCTTCTTGGTTGAACTGGCGCACAGATTGCGCACATGTACCGGTATCTATACTTGGGAATATGTTGAGAACAACCTTTTTGCCTTTGTAGTCGGATAGGCTAGCGGACGAAAGGTCGGTTTTTACTAAAGTAAAGCTTGGGGCTTGGGAACCATTTTCTGGAAGGTTGCCAAGTGTGTGAATTTCATTTCCTTTAAGTGTTACAGTTGCCATAGTAGTAGTTTTGATTCGGAACCAAAAATACTAAAAAAACCTTCCCGAAGTCTGTTCCGGGAAGGTTCTTATTATAATGTTTGTGACAATGTCCGTTACTTGTCTATAGAGCCAAGCACCCTCGACATAAAACCGTTGAGGGCTTCCTTTTTAGGAGTTCCGTTTTTGATTTCGTTGGATACCTCCAGGGCTCCGTAAATATTGGAGATCAATTCCCCGATCATATCCAGTTCGTCATCTTTTAAACTGGAAACTTCGCAAACACTTTCGAGGGTATCCGCAGTTTCCTGAAGGTAATCCTCGTCGTGCTCCTCGGCAAAATTGACCAACTGCTTAATTATGGGCAACTTCATTGATCAAGTCTTTTAAAACATCATACTTATTGGTCTGCACCTGATTCTTCAAAGATCCTTTGGAAAAAGCGGCGAAGGTGGGCAAATTGTCCACGTTGGCCAGTTTTCTGGATTCCGGGAATTTTTCGGCATCGACCATTACAAAGGTTATGTTCTCGTTCAAAGAGGCTTCCTTTTTGAACTTTGGCTTCATAATCCTACAGTTGCCGCACCAAGATGCACTGTACTGCACCACTACGTTGTCATTGGTGGCAATGACTTCGCTTAAATTGTCTTTGTCCAATTCTACAACCATAGCGTCCTTAGTTTACGTGGTTGGCCAAATAATCGGAAACACCAGCTCTGTCTGCGTTCATGGCTTGTTTTCCTTCTTCCCAGTTAGCAGGACAAACTTCTCCTTTTTCCTGAACATGGGTGTAGGCATCTACCAAACGCAAAAATTCTTTCACGTTTCTTCCCAGTGGCATGTGGTTGATGCTCTCGTGGAATACTGTTCCTTCTTCATCGATCAAATAAGTGGCTCTGTAGGTCACGTTGTCACCTTCCACTACAACAGAGTTCGTCTCTTCGTTATAGTCTTCTTTCATGATGTCCAAGATTCCCAAGGCAGAAGCCAAGTTTCTATTGCTGTCAGAAACAATAGGGTAGGTTACACCTTCGATACCTCCGTTGTCCTTTTCGGTGTTCAACCATGCAAAATGTACTTCGGCAGTATCACAAGAAGCTCCGATAACAATGGTATTCCTTTTTTCAAACTCACTTAGGTTTTGTTGAAAGGCAAAAAGCTCGGTCGGACAAACAAAAGTGAAATCTTTTGGATACCAGAATAACAGTACTTTCTTGTTTTCTGCTTTGGCTTTCTCTAAAATGTTGATTTTGAATGTGTCGCCCAATTCGTCGATGGCGTTTACTTCAATGTTTGGAAATTTTCTTCCTACTAAAGTCATTTATTGGATGTTTTTTAAATTTTCGAGTAGCAAAAATAGGGTGGTTTTACGGCTTTTACCAGCTTAAAAATTAGTATTTCTTATGGTTGGATAAGGCGTGACTATGCCATAAAAAAGCATCATCAATATTGAGGTTGTGGCAAAATTGCACATCAATTTTTGATGACTTCTCAAAGAAGTAGACGTATTGAAAAAGCTGAAATAAAATTTATTCAGCGGCAGTGGTGGTAAGTTGCTTGATCTTGATTCGGAAAGCGGCAAAAAGCAACGTCATTATCGGGCTTAACCAATTGAAAATAGCATACAGGAAGTATTCGCCGACACCAACACCCAAAACACTACTGTGATATGCTCCACAAGTGTTCCAAGGCACTAGAACTGATGTAACTGTACCTGAATCTTCCAATGAACGGCTCAGGTTTTCCGGTGCAAGACCACGTTCTTTATACGCTTTGGAGAACATTTTACCGGGCACTACAATGGCCAAATACTGGTCGGATGCGGTTACGTTCAAGGCCAAACAGCTTCCCACGGTGCTTGCGAACAGTCCAAAAGTGGTCTTGGCCAATTTTAGAAGGGATTCCGTGATTCGCTCCAAAGCCCCGATACCATCCATAATTCCACCAAATACCATGGCGCAGACTATCAACCAAATGGTGCCGAGCATACCGGACATGCCACCAGAAGAGAACAAATCATTCAAGGCTGGGTCATTGGTGGCAATTTCAGTATCAACCGTGATGGCATTCATAATTCCTTTGTAGCCCGTTTCAAAATTCAATGCGGTGCCTCCACCTATATTGGCAACAATGTCGGGCTGAAAAATAAGAGCAAACACACCGCCCAATAAAGTCCCGACCAAAAGGGCCATCAACGGAGGGGCCTTTTTAAGAATCAATCCGATAACGACTAAGGGCACAATAAACAGCCAACCATTAATATTAAATGTAGATCCGATATTGGTTAGTAGAGAACTTGTGTCCGCCACTCCGGATGTATCAATTGTAAAACCAAGAATGATAAACACAATCAAGGTTACCACTATAGTAGGCACCGTGGTGAGGGTCATGTATCGAATGTGGGAGAACAAATCCCCTCCGGCCATGGCAGGGGCCAGGTTGGTGGTATCGCTCAAGGGGGACATTTTATCACCAAAATATGCCCCGGAAAGCACGGCACCGGCCGTCATTCCCAACGAGATGCCCAAGGCTTCACCAATACCAATCAAGGCAATACCAACAGTCGCGGCCGTTGTCCAGCTGCTTCCCGTTGCAATGGAAATTATAGCACAGATAACCACACAAGCGGCCAAAAATATGGTGGGATTCAAAATTTGAAGTCCGTAATAGATCATCGCGGGAATAATTCCGCTTACAAGCCAAGTCCCGGACAACGCACCTACCATTAAAAGGATAAGCAAGGCACCTGTAGTTGACCGAACATTCTCGGCGACCTCATCAATCATTTGGTCATAGGAAACCTTATTGAAAAAACCAACGATTGCTGCCACTGCACCGCCCATCAAGAGTATAAACTGGTTGGAACCGCTCAGGGCGTCATCACCAAAAACAAAAACATTGTAGGTCAACATGGCAACAAGGGCAAAAACGGGTATCAATGCTTCCCAAATACTTAATTCCTTGTTTTCTACAATATGTTCGTCTTCCCTAAATTTTGGAGTTTCCTCTGTGTTTGGCATCTGGTCTGAGTTTGTTAAGAGGTAATATTACGACTTTGCACCTTTTTGTGCAAACTCCATTAGTCGACTTAACTAGGCCAAACTTGCATCGGGCGATAAAATATCCAGCTTTTCCATACAGCTTCGCATGGTGGTGTAGGTCTTTCGGATATCATTGTCCAAACCGATGGAAAAGCGGATAAGTCCTTGGGATAGACCTAGTTCTTTTTGCTCTTCTTCGGGTATTTCGGAAGATGTTGAAGTTCCCGAAGTACTGAACAAGGTTTTGTAAAAGCCCAAGCTCACGGCTAAATACCCCAATTTTTCGGTCTGCATCAGTTCCATCAGTGCGTTAGCGCGTTCCACCGAGCCCACATCCAAAGTGAGCATGCCGCCAAAACCGTATTCGTGGTTCATTTGGGATTTCATCAAACGATGTCCGGAATGACTTTCCAAGCCGGGATACACGACTTTTAAACCATCTTTTTCAAACTGTTCAGCGAGATAATGGGCATTTTCACTATGTTTTTTGATACGGATGTGCAGCGTTCGCATATTTTTCAAAATGGAAGCGGCACGTAAGCTATCCAACGTGCTTCCCAAGAGCATTCCCGCTCCGTTGTTCACATCTTTCAGACTCAAACAAAAATCGGTGGAGGCACAAACGGCGCCAGCAACACAATCACTGGTGCCATTGATGAATTTGGTAAGGCTGTGCACCACAATATCGGCCCCCAGCTTTGCTGCGTTGATGGTAAGCGGCGAAAATGTGTTGTCCACCACCAAGGGCATATCATTGTTCTTTGCGATTTTCGATAACGAAGGAATATCGGCAATTTCCAACAATGGATTGCTGACCGCCTCGCAATAAATCATCTTGGTTTTTGGTGTGATGGAGTTCGCTACGGTTTCCAAATCGGTAATGTCCACAAAAGAGACATCCATGTTGAACTTCTTTACAAAATTCTTCAGGAAAGCATAGGTTCCGCCGTAAATGGTTCGGCTGCATACAATATGGTCCCCGGCATCGCACAATTGAAGAATCACCGCAGTGATGGCTCCCATTCCGCTGGCGTACACATTGGCCGATTCTGTTCCTTCCAGTTGCGCCATGGCTTCGCCCAAATATAGGTTGGAAGGGGAGGAGTGACGACTGTACAAATAGCAGCCTTCCGTGTTCCCTTCAAATGTATCGAACATGGTTTTTGCCGATAGAAATGTATAGGTTGAAGAATCTGATATGGAGGGATTTACACCTCCGAATTCACCAAAATATTGAAGGTCTTGAATATGTTCCGATGCTTTGTAGTCCATAATGAGCTGTTTTTAGTAAAACTAATAATATGTAGACCCAAAATCAATGTAATTTTGTAAATGATGATGATTAGACTGTTTTTAGAAAATAATTAGGAAATTATTCCGTAAAATCGGATTTTAGAGGTTGCAATTAGAAAAATCGTCGGTATGAAACTGGATAATGTGGATATTGAGTTGATCAGGTTGCTTCAAAGCGACAGCAAAAAAACCACCAAACAATATGCGGATGCTCTGCATTTGTCAAAGACTGCCGTTTATGAACGCATCCGACGTTTGGAGCGGAATGGGGTGATTACGAAATACACCGCCTTGGTGGACAAGCTAAAGGTGGGCCGTGATTTTATGGTGCTTTGCCAAATACGTCTGGTGCAGCACACCAAAGAGAACGTTATCAAATTTGAACGTGAGGTTCTACAACTTAAAGAAGTATCCGAATGCTTTCATGTGGGCGGGGATTACGATTATATCTTAAAAATTTTCGTAAAGGATATGAAGAGCTATCGCGAATTTATGCTCACCAAACTGACGGCAATTGCGAATATCGGCAACACCCAAAGCTCTTTTGTGATCAAGGAAGTAAAGAACAGTCCTTCGGTACATATTTAGTTTTTAGAAGTCAGAAGTCAGAGGTCAGAGGTCTGTGGGTAGTTGGCAGTCAATAATTATCACTTGTCAGTTCGAGCGCAGTCGAGAACCCTTTACCCAAGACCAATAACCATGTCCCTGCGGCTCCGCTCAGGGCCCGGCATTCAATTAGTGAAAATTCGTGGAATTCGTGTCAAGATCGCAACTGACCATCGACCCGTCCAAAAATCGAACAATCTAATAGTCTAATCAACCAATAACGAATAACGAACAACCATGCCTCTTCGACTACGCTCAGGGTCCATACTTCTAATCATTCAACCATCCAATAATCCATTAACCCCTTAACCCTTCATCTTTCAACCCTTCACCCGTAATCCCCATCAACCCAAACCCATTATCCGTCAACTCAAACGGGGCATACGTCAATTGGTG
>NZ_QBTW01000024.1:0-29187 GCF_003057865.1 Muricauda brasiliensis
GGACCATTTACCGTATTGGCTCCCACGGACGAAGCATTCGAGACATTCCTCGATGGCGCAGCTTTGGATGACATCCCTGTTGACGTTTTGACCAACGTATTGCTTAACCACGTTATTAGCGGTGAAATTTCCTCGGAAGATTTGACCGGGCTTGGTTCTGGTTATACAAGTACTATGGCCACAGGAGCTGGAGACCAAATGGTAAGTTTGTTCTTTGATACTTCGGATGGTGTTACCTTTAACGGCGTATCTTCTGTTGTAACTCCGGATGTTAAAGCTTTGAACGGTATCGTTCATGTGGTGGATGCCGTAATAGATATCCCTAACATTGTGGACCATGCGGTTGCCAACCCAGGGCTTTCGTCTTTAGTCGCTGCTTTGACAGATGGCGGAAATACCACATTCACCGATTTGCTATCCGATGAAGAGGAGCTTTTCACCGTATTTGCACCAGGAAATGATGCATTCAGTGCATTTACTAATCCAAATTCCAATAATATCAACGCGATTCTATCCAACCACGTTGTGGTGGGTGCTGCTGCATTCTCTTCTGGTTTGACCAATTCCTATGTAAACACTGCAGCCGAATTTGATGTAGATGAAAATTTAAGCCTATACATTAACACAGATGATGGTGTGACCTTAAATGGAACCAGCAATGTGGTAATGGCAGATATTGTAGCCAGCAATGGGGTCATTCACACTGTAGATGCAGTAATCGACCTGCCTACCGTGGTGACCTTTGCTACAGCCGACCCTACCTTCTCTACTTTGGTACAAGCATTGACTGAATTGACGCCAAGTACTGATTTTGTAAGTGTATTGTCCGCTCAAGATGGGGCAGGTAGCGATCCATTTACCGTGTTCGCACCCACAAATGATGCGTTTGCGGCTCTTGCAAGTATTCCTGGTGAAGCTGACTTGACCCCAATACTTCAGCATCATGTAGTGGCAGGCGCCAACGTTCGCTCAGGCGACCTTAGCGACGGTGCCACCGCAACAACTTTGGAAGGTGATATGATTACCATAAACTTGCCAGGTACTGGAGACAATATAGCAGACATTACTGATGGTGCTGGAAACACAGGCATTGGTATAGATGCCGTGGATGTACAAGCCATCAATGGTGTTATTCATGTAGTGGATACCGTACTTATACCGGATACATCAAACTAACTGATTTTTGATTGATAGATAGTGTTTAAAAGCCCCCTCAAAATTAATTGAGGGGGCTTTTTATCGTATACAGGTTACCGTTTATCGATGACACATCAACATCGGAATATTTACCCACAAAAAGCGACTGTTTTACAACTATTAATTTTTTCAGTCTAGGTAATGCCGCATCTTTGGAGTCCCAAATCTTTCCAAACTATACCTGTAAATGGTAACTCCCCCAAGGCAACCTTGGGGGAGTTCTTTTTTATGCCAAAAGCTACTTTCAGGTTATCTTCTTCCTGATTTCTTTTGCTCTTCGGCCTGTTCCATCATTTCGCGCATCTTACGCTGGAACTTGTTCTCTTTTTTAGGCTTTTTCTTGTTCTCCTGTATCTGTGCATGAATCTTTTCTTCATCCAGAATGTAGTTCTTGATGGCCAACATAATAAAGATGGTAATCAAGTTGGAGATAAAATAATATAAACTCAACCCACTCGCATAGTTGTTGAAGAAGAACAACATCATAATAGGCGATAGATACATAATGAACTTCATGTTCGGCATACCGGGCTGCTGCTGCATTTGCATACTCTGACCAGTGGTCATCTGCATGTAGAAGAAAATGGCAATGGATGCCAAAATCGGAAACAGGGAAACGTGGTCTCCATAAAATGGTATGGTGAACGGCAATTCAAAAATGGTGTCATAAGATGATAGATCCTCGGCCCATAAAAAAGGTTTCTGGCGCAACGCAAACGACGTTGGAAAAAACATGAACAGGGAATAGAAAATAGGCAACTGCAATAAAGCGGGAACACATCCACTCATAGGGCTTACACCTGCTTTATTGTAGACCTTCATGGTCTCCTGCTGCTTTTTCATGGCGTTGTCCTTGTACTTTTCGTTGATTTCCGAAATCTCAGGTTTCAACACCTTCATCTTGGCCTGCGACAAATAGGATTTGTAGGTCACCGGCGACAATGCCAATCGTACTAAAATGGTCATAATCACAATGGCAATTCCATAAGGCAAGAACGAACTTAAGAAGGTGTAGAACGGTGTAAATACGTATCTGTTTATCCACCCGAAAATCCCCCATCCAAATGGAATGGAGTCGGCCAATCCCAAATCCTTGTAATCATCCAGTACTTTTACGTCCGTAGGCCCGTAATACCAGTGCATGTTCTGCGATATTTCACCCCCCTGGAATTCCAAAGGCGCCCTTGTGCTATATTCTTTGGTAAAACGTAGCTCTTTGCTTTCTTCCTCTACCAAATTGGTAGAAGTTAAATCTGCAGTTTTAAAATGGTTGTCGGTTGCCAGAATGGAGCTAAAGAAATGCTGACGGTACGATAGCCATTTTACATCCTCCTCGGTCTCTTCGTCAAAATCACTGCTCTCCGAAAGTTTACTGATATCACCATCATCATGGTTATACGTTAAACGGGTATATCTATTTTCGTACTGTACGCTCTTGTTATGTCGGATTCCTTTAAGGTCCCACTCCAAAGTAACAGGTTTGCTGGTGTTAAAAACCCCGTTCAAACCTTGGGAGCGCATGGTAAAATCCACCAAATATTCATTGGGCTTCATCTCGTAGCGGTACTCCAAAAATTTGCCGTTGGCAACTTTTGCCTTCATGGATAGCACCTTATTATCACCGCTTTGGGTTAGGGATGGCTCAAAATATAAATCGGCCGTGCTCAATACTCGGTTATCCGATGTGGTAAAGTTCAATGCAAAGTTGGCATTTCCATCCTTCACCAAATAAACGGGAATGGAATCATAGGTGACAAATTCTTTCATTTTTGCCTCTACTATCTGCCCCCCTTTATTGGCAACTTCTAAATATAGCACCTCATTCTCCAAAATGGTGGTCCCATCTGAAGTTTGGGTAAATCCAAAGGCCCCAACTGTATTTTTGTAGTTGGCAACAGCAGTAGAATCGTTAAGGTCGACGGTCCTTGCTTCTTTAACAGGAGCCGTTTTGACCTCTTGCTCCTTCTTGGCTGCCTCAGCTTCTATTCGTGCTTGTTCTGCTTTTTGAGCTTCAAGCTCTTCTGGCGTTGGCTGATTTTGGAAAAACATAAAAATGAGTATCCCAAAAATCAGTACAAATCCAATAATGGATTTAATATCCAGCTTCTTTTCTTCCATGAATATTATTTAGTAGAAATATGTATTGGTATTTCAGGTGACAAATATATGTCCAAAAGCCTGTTTTATGCCAAACTGGCATTGTTTTGTTTCTGTTTATGGTTCAGAACTGCCTTTACAAAGCCCACGAACAATGGATGCGGACTTGCGACGGTACTTTTATATTCGGGGTGATACTGTACCCCTACGAACCAAGGATGCGATGGAATTTCCACAACTTCCACAAGACCCGTTTTTGGGTTGAGCCCCGAAGCGACCAAACCAGCTTTCTCCAGTTGGTCCTTGTACTTATTGTTGAACTCATACCTATGCCTGTGTCGTTCCTCGATATCCGAAGTGCCATATACACCATGGACCAAACTTCCCTCTTTAAGGTGACAGTCCCAACTTCCCAAACGCATGGTACCACCTTTTTCGGTAATGTTTTTTTGTTCTTCCATTAAGCTAATCACCGGATCCGGCGTTGCACTGTTCATTTCAGTAGAGTTGGCCTTACTCAGGCCAAGAACAGTTCTCGCAAATTCTATTACGGCCATTTGCATGCCCAAGCAGATTCCCAAGAAAGGAATATTGTTCTCACGCGCGTAGGTAACGGCATTTACCTTGCCCTCGATTCCTCGTTCACCAAAACCAGGAGCGACCAAAATACCGTCCAGCCCCTGCAGCTTCTTTTCAATATTTTTAGCAGACAAATGTTCGGAGTGAATCGATTTTACCTCAACCTCCACTTCATTTGTCGCTCCAGCGTGGATAAATGCTTCTTGTATTGACTTATATGAATCGGGCAACTCGACATACTTTCCTATCAACCCGATCACAACCTTGTCCTTCGGATTTTTATGACGCTGTAAAAACTCTTTCCATTGGTCCAAATTGGGTTCGGTGGTATTGGGGAGCGCCAATTTTTCCAAGGTCACAGTATCCAAACCTTCTTCTTGCATCAATAAAGGAACATCATAAATGGTAGATGCATCTATGGATTGTATTACGGCTTCTTTTTTCACATTGCAGAATAGCGCCAGCTTTTCCTTAATGTCTTCCGAGATATGGTGCTCTGTTCTACATACCAATATATCAGCCTTTATTCCGCTCTCCATCAAAGTCTTAACGGAGTGCTGGGTCGGCTTGGTCTTTAACTCACCGGCAGCGGAAAGGAAAGGCACCAAAGTAAGGTGCACCACAATTCCGTTGTGTTCCCCCAATTCCCATAACAATTGACGAACCGATTCTATGTAAGGTAACGATTCAATATCCCCTACGGTTCCACCAATTTCGGTAATAACGATATCATAATCGCCACTTTTTCCCAAAATTTGGATGCGTTCCTTAATTTCGTTGGTAATATGTGGCACAACCTGAACGGTCTTGCCCAAAAACTCCCCACGACGCTCTTTTTCAATAACACTTTGATAAATTCTACCTGTGGTAACATTGTTGGCCTGTGACGTACGTACGTTCAAAAAACGCTCATAATGGCCAAGGTCCAAGTCGGTTTCGGCACCATCATCGGTCACATAACATTCGCCATGCTCATACGGATTAAGTGTTCCCGGGTCAACATTGATGTATGGATCCAGTTTTTGGATGGTGGTTCGGTATCCCCTGGCCTGTAGTAATTTAGCCAAGGATGCGGCGATAATTCCTTTACCCAATGAAGAGGTAACGCCTCCCGTAACGAAAATGTACTTGGTATCTGACATATTGATCATTCTATTACGGGGCGTAAAATTACTAATTGCTGGGCAAAAATCAGGTAGATTGGCGAGGAAAATCTTTTTGCAACTTTCTAATGATGGGTTCCAGGTTGTTATCCTTGATGGTCAACATGGTATTTAAGTAATTTCCCAATTTCCCTTCGGGGAAACCTTTTTGACGAAACCATACCAGATAGGGCAAAGGCAAATCCACAAGGTAGCGCCCCTTAAACTTACCGAACGGCATCTTATAATGTGCCAGTTCCAACAATTGTTTTGAATCGGGGTGTATTTCCATATCTAGGTCTAAAATACTATCTTTCCCAGAACAAATCCGTAAAATGAAACGTAGAAATTTTATAGCCACGGCCGCAGTCGGGTCCGCAGGTCTGGCCTCAACCTCTGCCATGGCTTACGGCCAAGGCCAAAACAAAGAATTTAAACTCAAGAACAATATTAACCACAGCGTTTGTGAATGGTGCTTTAATGACATCCCCTTGGAGGATTTTTTAAAGACCCTCAACGAGCTCGGCGTGAAGGCGATTGATTTGGTGGGACCGGATAGATGGCACATATTGAAGAAGTACGACATACATTGTTCCATGTGCAATGGGGCTGAAATTAGTTTGACCGAAGGTTGGAACAATCCCAAATACCACGAGCAGCTTATAAAAAACTATACGGAAATGATTCCTAAAGTGGCCGAAGCCGGTTACACCAACCTTATCTGTTTTAGCGGCAACCGAAATGGTATGAACGACTACGTGGGGCTGCAAAATTGTGTTGACGGACTATCGCAGATCATGCCCTTGGCAGAAAAACATGGGGTGGTTATCCAGATGGAGCTATTTAACCAAGTAAACCACCCGGACTATATGTGCGACAATTCCATTTGGGGCGTAGAACTTTGCAAGCACTTGGGTAGTGACAACTTTAAACTATTGTTCGATATCTACCATATGCAGATTCAAGAGGGCGATATCATCCGAAGTATACAAAACTACCATCCATATTTTGGACATTACCACTGTGCAGGAGTTCCAGGTAGACACGAAATAGATGAGACACAGGAGCTCTATTATCCTGCAATCATAAAAGCAATACATGCAACGGGTTTCAAGGGCTATGTGGCCCAAGAATTTATAGTAACCTGGGAGGATAAGATTGCGGCGTTAAAAGATGCTTTTACGAGGTGTGATATTTAGCCCAAGAGCCCAAAACAAGTAATAATTAGGATGGTGGGCGTTCGACCTTTTTCATGATTCAGCGCCCTGAGCTATCCATAAGAGCCATCATAATCTTTTGGTTCCATTCCTGCTGCTTCTCACGGTTTCGAGAAAAGTTGGTTTCCCAGTCATACCGCTCTTGGTATTCTTGAAGTTCTCTTAGGATATCATTATATATCTTCTTAACCTCTGCCTTTACATCATCGGAAAAGGATGTTCTGTGTAGCTTTTCCCGCATCTTACGGGCAAAGATCTCGGTTATATCAAAATGTAGCTGTTCGTGCGCCAACGTATTCTCATTGCACAGCTTTGGCCTATACCACGATTCGTTTGGATAGAAATAGGCATTCACTTCAAAATCCAAATGAACCTCGTGATGCAGTAAATTTGCGGAATAGGAATAGCTGATACCACTTGCAGTGGTGGCCGCAGATTCTTCTGCGGGAGGTACTTTTCCCTTAAAATCGGCCCAAGTAAGCCTTATATCTTCGCTCCATGGAACTCCTTGCTCGATTTCTTGCGCCAATCCAAAAAAACCAAGTAGAAAAATACATACTATGGGAGCTATTTTGTCCAATTAAATTCGATTACCTTTTCAATATCTGGATGCAAGCTGTAATGTACGGGACAGGTATTGGCGGTATGCACCAATATTTTTCTATGCTTTTCGGAAATAGCTGAGGGCATTTCAAATTTCACCTCGATTTTGGATATCCTCCTTGGATTGGCCGCCATATGCTTTGTTACCTCGGCGGTGGCTCCGTTCAGGTCCACTTCCAAATCACGCGCCTTAATGCCCATCATGGTCATCATACAATTGGCAAGTCCAGTGGCCACAGTATCGGTGGGCGAAAAGGCTTCTCCCTTACCATTATTGTCCACAGGGGCATCTGTAATATATTCGTTACCCGAGCGCAGATGAACACATGTGGTGCGAAGATTTCCGTTATAAGTTACTTTTGACGTCATTTTTTGGCTCTACTTCCTTAATCGTTAAGTTATTGTACTCCATGATATAACATGCCCTGTTAAAATAACCAGAGGTCCAATCATTCAAATAATCAAAACCATTACCTGCATATTCGGTAAGTCCAATATATTTGGAAGTTTCAAAAAGATTCTTCTTGTAGGCAAGCTTAAGCAGAACATCCATTGTCACATCAAATCCCCTTACCGCATATCTATCCGGTACGAGCCCATCGTACTTCTTTGTATATGCACTTACAAAGGAATCGTTTTCACTTTCCTTGTAAAATGAAGGATATGTAAATCTAAGGTTTGACAAATGCGTTTTTGATACGGCATCGTCCTCGAATGCCCCATTATAGCTGGTAGTGAACATACGCACCTTTGTTTGCTTTCCTTCTACGGTCTCTCCTATTCGAGTATTGGCCGAGTTCAATATAGAAGTGACGCTTGCTACCATATTGGGCTGGTCGGTTTCCAAGAAAACCCAGTTCTCCTTCTCATTGGAAAGTTGGATAAGGAAGCGATCCAGATGCAATGATTTGTTGTCTATGATCTTGGCAATTTGCGCTGCCGGAAACTTGCTCAAAATAGAATCGTGAGCTACCTGATGGGTAGAATCGGCAATGATGATTACATTCTCGTTCTTATGGATTTTTTCCATGTAAGATAGTAGCTTATCCCTGAGCACGGCATCTCTTGGCACGGAGAAGAACACATTGTTATGGCTCAACTTACTATCGGATGAAATTGGTGCAATTACCGGAATTTTCTTTGCGGCGGCCTGTACGGCAACCTCGTCCAAAGGTCCTACGGCCAATGGTCCAATAATAGCATCAACCCCATTTAGATTTTCCCTGAAAAGAATTTCTTTGACCTTGGCTTGATCCAATTGCGTATCATAGGTTTTCACATCTACTGAAACCCCTAGTTTTTTAATGGAATCCAAAGCGACCATTGCGCCAGTATAAAATCCAAGACTTAGTGCCAGATCTCTACGGTTTTTGATGAGCTCCTCTGCTTTTTCGGTATCGGCAACATTTACTTTGTCCAATCTAAAGGGAAGCATAAAGACCAACTTGGGCTTATTCTCCACATTGATACTGTCCACCAAATTGATTTTATCCAGGACCAAGGCATTCTTCACTTCGAGCTCTTTGGCTTTTTCTTTGGGCAATTTTAGCACCATTCCCGCCTTCAATCCATTTTCAAGCGCTGGGTTCAAACGGAATAGCTCCTCTCGCGTGATTTTCAGGTTTTGGGTAATCCTAAAAATATTTTGTTTGGGTTTAACTTCATAAAAAATAAAGTTCTCCGTATTTACCTCTCCTTTGGTATCCCTCTTTTTGGGTAGCCTTACCACCATACCTTCTTTGAGACCGCCCTGTTTCATAATCTCAGGATTGAGCCTCACTATGGAATCTGTTGGAATACCATATTCTCTTCCCAAGCTGTAAAGTGTCATTTTAGGCGGCACCGTATACGAAGTGAACAGGTCTGTTTTTTGTTCTTTTAAGCTATCTCCCTTTGGTCTGGGCAGTTTCAATTCTTGACCTGCTGCCAAATAATTGGTGGTCTTGTCCAGTTCGGGGTTCAAAATCAAAAGGCTATCCACACTTATACCGTATTTGTGCGCTACGCTCCATCGTGTTTCTTTGGGTTGCACGGTATAAACCTCAAAATCCAGTTCCTTTTCTTCATCGGGGTCAATTTCCGGGAAAACCGGAATCTGAAGAATCATTTTACGATCAAGTGTCTCTGAATACAAATTGGTATTGTATCTTTTTAACTGATCTTGGGTGATATTGTATTTTTTTGTGATACCGAATATGGTCTCCTTGCGTTTTACCCTGTGACGTATAAAACGGATTGGCTTCACTTCTTCCTCTTGCTCCTCCTCTACCTTGGTCTTGGTTTTAGTTTCTACAGGCTTGCCATTCAAAGGAATTATAAGAATTGTATTCTCCTTGACATCGGAAGCACTCTTGATTTCTTTATTTGCCTGTAATATGCTGTAGGGCGTAACCCTGTACTTTTGGGAAATGCTTTTAAGTGTTTCCCCTTCTTTTACAGCGTGTGTTGCATAGTTTTGCGCAGAAACCGGTACCATAGCAAAAAAGAGCACCATGGTAAAAACCAGTTGTAACATATATTTTTTCATTCCCATTCTATAGTTGCCGGTGGTTTTGAACTAATGTCGTACACCACTCTATTAACGCCTTTAACCTTGTTTATTATATCGTTAGAGGTTTTTTGCAGGAATTCGTAGGGCAAATTCACCCAATCGGCGGTCATACCATCGGTACTTTCGACCGCTCTAAGCGCGACACATTTTTCGTACGTACGCTCATCTCCCATTACCCCAACACTATCTACGGGCAAAAGCATGGCTCCGGCCTGCCAAACCTTGTCATAAAGCCCCCATTTTTTCAATCCTTCAATAAAAATGGCATCCACTTCTTGTAAAATAGCCACTTTTTCCGCTGTAATATCCCCCAAGATACGGATTCCCAAACCAGGTCCTGGAAAGGGGTGTCTTCCCAAAATTTCAGGGGACATGTCCATACTTGCCCCAACTCGCCTTACCTCATCTTTGAACAACATTTTTAAGGGCTCCACTATTTTCAACTTCATGTAGTCGGGCAATCCTCCAACGTTGTGATGACTTTTTATTACTGCTGATGGTCCGCCACTGGCCGAAACGGATTCAATCCGATCTGGATAGATGGTTCCTTGTGCCAACCATTTTGCATTTTCCACTTTGTGTGACTCATCATCAAAAACCTCTATAAAGACCCTTCCGATAATCTTTCTTTTTCCTTCTGGGTCCGATTCACCTTTCAAGGCATCCAAAAAGCGTGCCGAAGCATCGACACCCTTTACATTAAGTCCCATGTGTTTATACTGATCCAAAACATCTTCAAACTCGTTCTTCCGCAAAAGCCCGTTATTCACAAAGATGCAGTACAGGTGATCGCCTATGGCCTTGTGCAGCAACATGGCCGCAACACTGGAATCAACCCCACCTGAGAGACCGAGTATTACTTTTTCATCTCCAATTTCTTTCTTAAGCTCCTCTACGGTTGTTTCCACAAAAGCATCAGGGGTCCAATCTTGTTGTAATCCTGAAATGTTCACCAAAAAGTTTTCCAACAGTTTTTTCCCGTCGGTGGTGTGGTATACTTCTGGGTGGAACTGAATTCCATAGGTAGTTTCCCCAGCTATTTTATAGGCTGCATTCTCCACATCGTGGGTACTGGCCAAACGAACTGCTCCCTCGGGCAATTCTTTTATGGTGTCGCTGTGGCTCATCCATACTTGGCTTCCTTCCCCTATGCCATTTAAAAAATCTTCTCCTTCCTTTACATAGGAAAGGTTGGCTCGGCCATATTCACGTGTTGCCGAAGGTGCCACGTTTCCACCATGAAAGTGGGATAGGTATTGCGCACCATAGCAAATCCCCAACAAAGGCACCTTTCCTTTAATTTTTGAAAGATCAGGATGCGGCGCCTGTTCGGAACGTACCGAAGATGGCGACCCCGAAAGGATAACGGCCTTATACTCCGATAAATCCTTGGGCAATTTATTGTACGGCTTAATTTCTGAATAAATGTTGAGTTCCCTTACGCGTCTTGCGATCAGCTGAGTATACTGGGAACCAAAGTCTAGGATGAGTACGTTGTTATGCATGGGCAAAAATAGCAATTTGCTTTAGTTGCAAAAGTATCTTTTAAAGGTTATTTATGACAAGTTTTTCCCAAAAGTAATTCCAACGGGTTATTAACAACTTCATTTGTTTGGGCTGCTCCTCATTATATTTTTAATAAGCGTTCTCTCTTATATAGTTTTTTTCTTAATTGATTTCATTATTTCTTTGCGGTCTAAATTGAACCAACCATGATTAAGGGATTCATTTTTGATTTGGATGGTGTTATAACCGACACCGCCGAACTGCACTATGATGCTTGGAAAAAGTTAGCGGATGAAATGGGCTGGGAGTTTGACCGCGAGGTAAACGAAAAACTGAGGGGTATTTCCAGAATGGATTCTATAAAGGTCATCATGGACCATAATGGCGTATCCTTGAATGAAGACACGATAGTTGAACTTGCCACCAAAAAAAATGACATCTATGTCAATAGCCTGGATGATATGACCCAAGAGGACTACCTGCCAGGTGCCAGGGAGCTGCTTACACATTTGCGGTCGGAAGGTTTCAGCGTTGCGCTGGGAAGTGCAAGTAAAAATGCCAACAAGGTCTTGAAGCAGCTCAATGCAATTCATTTTTTTGATGTGATCGGGGATGGAAACAGTGTTACCAATAGCAAGCCTGCTCCAGATATTTTTTTGTTCGCCTCTGAAAAATTAGGACTACGTCCTGAAAACTGTATTGTTTTTGAAGATGCAGAAAAAGGAATCGATGCCGCAAAAGCAGGAAACTTCCATAGCGTAGGTATTGGCCCAGAAGAACGGGTAGGTCATGCCGATATACGTTTTGACACCATGAAGGAGGCAACCCTCTTCGCGGTAAAATCACATTTCAAGGATTTATTTTAAGCGCTTTGATTATAAAAACAAAAAACTCCGGGAACCACTCCGGAGCTTTTCAATAAAATCAAAACCAACCTAAACATATGAGTTAACCAACTCAAAATTTAAATTTTCATAGCTATTTACACCTATGGAACAATCCAAAATGTAAATACCCTACCTAGGTTTAATTTTTTTTTGATTTTTTTAGTGATGTCCTATAAACTTTGGCTAAGTGTGCCTTAGGACAATAAAATCCTTGGAAAATGGATCTAGCTTATCCAATAACATCGGAATCAAGGCATCGCCCATCTCCAAATAAATTTCAGAGAAGTTCAGTTGTCGTTCTTGCAAGGATTGGTTCGGAAAAAGTTCATTTTGAAGGTCTGTCAATCTCACCACATGATCCTTCAGCTTTTTCTTTTGAGCTTTTAACAAACGTTTTTCAAGGGCGTCCAACCCCTTTTTCTGTTTTACTTCCTGAGCTTTTACTGCTCCCAAAAAGCTTTTATCGGTCTGTTCCGCTAAATCGTACATATGTTGAAACTGTTCTTCCAACAACCTTTTCTGTGGTGAAAAATCAATATCAATATTGGAAATATCGCGTATTTTTTTGTTGATGAGCGAGTGCTGCTTCATAAATAAGTGGGAAATCTTCAATCCCATTTTCTCTACTTTTTCAGATTGTTTGTCCGTTATCAACAAGGCTGAATTACGCAACATTAACATTGGGAACGTTACCCCCACCTCATCAAAATAAGATTTGAGTTCCAACCAATAGGCCAACTCCCCGCCCCCGCCAATGTAGCAAAGGTTAGGCAGAATCACTTCTTGGTACAATGGTCGTGCTACCACATTTGGAGAAAAACGTTCAGGATTGGCTTCAAGCTCGGAAAGAAGTTCTTCCCTGGAAAATTGGATTTGAGTGCCAACGACCCCGTATTTTCCATTTTTCTCCACGATTCTTTCCCGCAGACCATCCTTTAGATAGAAATAATTGATTTCCCTAGGGTTTACCTGTATATTGTAGTCCGTAGACACCTTTCCTAAGGCATCAATGGTTTCAGAAATGTTTTGGAATGGTGTATGTTCAAGAATATCCTTTTTGGCATAGGGAACCAACAGTTTTTTCAAATCCTTGTCATCTCCGTCAACAATTACCAATCCCTGTTCCCCAAAAAGGGCATTGGCAAGATATCTAGTGGCATCGGTCAAGTTGGAATGTTCAAGATAACTCGACCTAAAAAGTTCCTTTAGGCTATCCGTCAACCCTAAATTTCCAAGTTCCGCTGCAAATATGTCAAATACATCTTCCAGCCCCTCTGTTGACAATCTTCCTACCGCTCCAGATGCTTTTTTGTTCCATAGCACCTTTTTTCCATGTAGATTGAAATAATTGATCTCATCAAAATCGTGGTCCTCAGTGGCCATCCAATATACCGGGACAAATTGATAATCTGGATGTTCCTCATTGAGCTTTTTGGCCAAGTTGATGGTGGAAACGATTTTATATAGAAAATACAGCGGACCGGTAAAAAGATTTAATTGATGCCCTGTAACCACGGTAAAGGTTTTCTCATCCTTTAGCGCATTGATGTTTTGCTGGGTCCCGTTGGAGATTTCAATGTTTTTATACTGGTTTTTCAAAGAATTGACCAGAACAGTTCTGTTTGTCTTGGGATAGTTAGATGCCTTTTCTTTGATTTGGTCATCAAAGTTCTCGAGTTGGGGAAACCTATTGTAAAAAGGAGACAACTCCTTTTTCTGATCTAAATAGTCGCAAATTAATTGGGAAAAATAACCGGTCTCCTTAAAGGGTATACATTCTACTTCCATTAAAACAGTAATGAGGTGTTCAAAGATAAGTCTCTTCTTTATTTCTCATCCCAAAAATACGTTAATTGAATTTTATGCAATTTTAGCGGTCCCAACCCAATAAAATTAGGTTTCTGGCTCAATTTATTATTAGATTTGGTAAAACCAATTAAACCGAGCATGACCAGATTTTTATTTTCCCTTATTCTATTAGCATCAATTTCTTTATCCGCACAACAGTTAAAATCCCCATCTGAATTTTTGGGATATGAACTCGGAACCCAGTTCACAAGACACCATGAAGTAGTGGATTACTATGAGTACTTGGCCGAGTCCGCTCCGGACAGGGTGCAGCTTACCGTCTACGGAAAGACCAACGAACGCCGCCCATTGATTTTGGCCTATGTGTCTTCAGCGGAAAACCTGGCCAATCTGGAGACCATTCGTCAGGAACATTTAAAAGACACGGAGGGTGCAGGAAATTCCTCCAAAGCCATTGTTTGGTTGAGCTATAACGTGCACGGGAACGAAAGTGTGAGTACGGAAGCTTCCATGAAAACCATTTATGAACTTTTGACCAAAAAAAGTTCCTATTTAGAAAATACGGTCGTAATCATGGATCCATGTATTAATCCTGATGGCAGGGACAGGTACAGCAATTGGTACAATCAATACAAAAACACACCCTACCAAGTGGACCCCAACAGTAAGGAACATCATGAAGGATGGTGGAGCGGCAGGAGCAACCACTATATGTTCGACCTTAACCGCGATTGGGCCTGGCTCACACAGATTGAAAGCCAGCAACGGTTAAAAATGTTCAATCAATGGTTGCCCCATGTACACGTGGACTTCCATGAGCAGGGTGTGAACAGCCCATATTATTTTGCTCCAGCGGCGGAACCCTATCACGAAGTGATAACGGATTTTCAACGTGATTTTCAGGTTACCCTCGGTAGAAACCACGCAAAATATTTTGATGCCAACGGGTGGTTCTATTTTACCAAAGAAGTCTTTGACCTGCTTTACCCAAGTTACGGAGACACCTACCCTATTTATAATGGCGCCATTGGCATGACCTATGAACAAGGAGGCAGCGGACAAGCCGGTTTGGGCATTGTAACCGCCATCGGCGATACACTAACATTGAAAGATAGAATTGCCCATCACTTTACCACCGGGCTTTCTACCGTGGAAGTATCTTCCCAAAACGCGGAAAAACTCAACCAAGAATTCAGGAAGTTCCATCAAAACAAAGATTTTAAATATAAAAGCTACGTACTCAAAGGAGAGAAGGACAAATTGGATGCTCTTAAATCCCTTTTGGAAAAACACAACATTGAATACGGTGACCTTACAAGCGGCTCCTACAAAGGCCATAGCTATGGTTCAGGAAGCAACGGCAACCTTTCCATTAATAAAAATGGAATGGTGGTATCTACAGACCAGCCTAAGGGAACTTTGGTAAAAGTGCTTTTCGAGCCCAATGCAAAACTGTCCGATTCGTTGACCTATGACATTACCGCGTGGTCGTTGCCCTATGCATACGGCTTGGATGCGATTGCATCAACATCAGCAATTACTTCGCAAAATACCCAGGAAACTGTGCCCTCCTCGAACATTGCGAGTGGAAGCTATGCTTATTTGACCGATTGGAACAGTATGGACGACGCCCGCTTTTTAGCGGCTCTGCTAAAAGAAGGAATCAGGGTTCGAAAAGCGGACCACCCTTTTACTATTGAGGGGAGGTCCTTTGAAAGAGGCACGTTGATCATCACCAAGGGCGATAATGAAAATAAAGAAGACTTTATTTTGACCCTGCAATCCATTGCTACAAAATTCAAAAAAGACATTACATCTACAGGAACAGGGTTTGTAGATTCGGGCAAGGACTTTGGTTCTTCATCCATTCGAATGATTTCCAAACCTAAAATTGCCGTATTGTCCGGAGGGCCTACCTCCACACTTCGATTTGGTGAGATCTGGCACTTTTTTGAACAGCAATTGCACTACCCGCTTACCGTAATAGACGATGAGTACGCCGACCGAGTAGACCTATATGAATACGATGTCCTTGTGTTGCCCGATGGGCGCTATGGCAACTATTTTAATGAAGATGAACTTACCGAGCTTAAAGGTTGGGTAAGAAAAGGTGGGAAAATAATTGCTATGGGCGGCTCCATTGATGCCCTTGATGGCGAAAAGGGATTTGGCATCCAAAAAAAGAAATTGGAAGAAGCAGAAAACGATGAAAACACTCCACAACCCTACAAGGACTGGGAGCGGGAACGTATTAAAGGGGCCATTACAGGGGCTATCTTCAAAACCAAAGTGGACAACTCCAATCCTTTAGCCTACGGATATGGCTCGGACTATTTCTCTCTAAAATTGGGCAGCAGCGCTTATGCATATCTAGACAACGGGAACGCGGTATATCTTGAACAAAATACAAAACCATTTTCAGGCTTTGCCGGAGTGGAGGCAAGGAAAAAGATTTCGGAGTCATTAATCTTCGGTATTGAAAACCATGGGCGAGGCCAGGTTATTTATATGGTGGACAATCCACTATTTAGAGGGTTTTGGGAAAACGGAAAATTGTTCTTTGCCAATGCAATTTTTATGGTAGATTAGTTTTTTTATCTGGTTTTGAGGGTATTATTCGCTTTTTTTAACGAAAAAAGCATTGATACATACCTCCTTTTTTTTGTACATTTAGTAAAAGTAACAAGGAAAAATTGCGGATATGCCAATAAAAACTCCATCAATGTTTTCACCCATACAATTCAAGGCTACATTCTTATGTATAATTGCTGCCTTGGTCATGTTAGTGCCTCAGTCATCCTTGGCATTTCAGCAAAATAATGCCGAGCTTGATTACAATGAGTATAGTGGGGAGGTTAAAGAAGCTTCGAGCAATAAAGCCCTTGTCTTTGCTACACTCACTGTAGAGGGTACAAACATTAGTACCATTAGCAATACGGAGGGAAATTTTCTACTTAAGGTGCCCAAAGAGCATATCAGCAAAAACTTGGTAGTCTCCTTTTTGGGCTACAAAACAAAAACATTGCCCATTTCGGGCTTGGAACGTGAAGGCAACGAAATATCCTTAGAAATTTCAGTGACACAACTTTCGGAAATAAATATCAATGCACCCAAGGATGCCATGGGCCTAGTGAAGGAAACACTGAAAAACAGGGACGAGAATTACTTTCAGGACCCATCATTAATGACAGCATTTTACAGGGAAACCATAAAAAGACGTAGAAAGAACGTTTCCTTGGCCGAAGCGGTTGTGAATGTATACAAAACGCCATATAATATAGTCAGGGAAGATGCCGTTGAGCTCTACAAGGCTAGAAAAAGTACAGATTACAGTAAATTGGATACTGTAGCGCTGAAACTGCAAGGAGGGCCCTACAATACACTTTACGTGGATATGATGAAGTATCCCGAGTACATATTCTCGGAAGAATCGCTTACCAATTACAAATTTACTTTTGACCGTTCCGTAAGAACCAATGATAGATTGATCTATGTCATCAGGTTCAACCAGCATGAAGGAATTTTGGAGCCATTGTACCAGGGAGAACTGTATATCGATGTAGAGAATAAAATTCTGACCGGAGCCGTTTTTTCATTGAACATTACCGATAGAGACCAAGCCGCGCAACTTTTTGTTCGCAGAAAGCCTGCTAAAGTAGACGTTTGGCCCACCGAAGTATCCTACCGGGTGGATTACCGTGAAAAAAATGGTAAATGGCACTATGGCTACAGTAGTGTTTTTATGGAGTTCAAAGTGGATTGGGCAGACAAATGGTTCAACTCACAGTATAGTATGACCGCTGAAATGGCCATTACCGACTGGGAAACGGTAAGCAAGGACGAAAGACCAAAGTATCGTCAGCAAATCCGAAAATCGATTATCCTGAGTGATGAGGCCACCGGGTTTTCCGACCCAGACTTTTGGGGAGAGTATAATATCATCGAACCTGAAAAGTCCATCGAATCTGCTATCAGAAAAATCCAACGACAGTTAAGACGGTCAGAAAGAAACAGTGATTAGTTCGTGTTTTTCTTCTAATTTTTGTGCATTTTTATCCTTGCGTTGCCAAAATCCAATGTAAATGTCCAAAAGAAGAAGTTTTTTAAAATCCGCTACAGTCCTTGGAGCCGCAACCCTTTTTCATCAAACAAGTTGGGGCAACGAGCCGTTCGCCAAAACCAAAATAAAACCTAAAAAGTTAAGCCCAGGTGACACGATAGGTCTTGTGGCCCCAGGTTTTGCCATAAAATTGGAAGAGCTCTACCTTGCCGTTGACACCTTGGAAAAAATGGGTTTTAAAACCTTCTATACCGACCGAATCAAAGGAAACTATGGTTATTTCAGCAATACAGATGAGGAACGGGCTGCCGATTTGAACGAAATGTTCGCAAATCCCAACATCGATGCTATTCTCTGCGCCCGCGGTGGATATGGATGTACACGCATTTTAGGCATGCTAGACTATGATGCTATCGAGGAAAACCCAAAGGCATTGATAGGATTCAGCGATATTACGGCATTGATCAATACCATTTACAAAAAAACAGGCCTTGTGGGATTCCATGGCCCCGTGGGCAAGACACTCGATGATGAGTACAGTCAAGCTTATTTTAAAAAGGTTTTGATGGAACCACAAGAAACTATGCCCATTAAAAATGCCATATTAAAGGATCCCAAGCAATATCGAAATAGCGAATACTACCGCTACACCATTACTCCCGGCGTTGCGCAAGGAGAGCTCATTGGTGGCAGTCTGACCTTGGTCACCGCTATGATCGGAACGCCTTACGAACTCGACTTTACGGATAAACTTGTTTTTTTGGAAGATGTGGAAGAAGCGCCATACCGAATGGATCGTATGTTGACACAACTTTCTGAAGTAGACAGTTTTTTAAAGGCCAAGGGGATTATCTTCGGTGTCTGCAAAGGCTGTGACCGTAAAAGAACCACTGAAAACTTTACATTGAGAGAAGTGATCATGGACAGAATAAAACCTTTGAACATTCCTGCGGTATATGGAATGAGTTTTGGCCATATTCCCCAAAACTCAACACTTCCTATTGGGATTGAAGCAAGCTTCAACGCCTATAAAAAACAACTTCGTTTACTCGAGGCCGCGGTAAGTCAATAACATTAGTCAATTGATTTACTTTATATTACCATCCAAAATAATTTGTCCAACTATAGGTTTTTTCAAAAAAAAGGCGATATTAGCCATACTATTATAGTACGACCTCACTAAAAAATACAAATCAACCTCACCCAAATCTGATTTGTAATTTCTTAACCTATAATAATGAAACATGTACTTCCTAGGTTCACAAGACCTATTAAAAGTGAGGACGACCCACTAATGGACGTTTCTTACTGGAGCAAGGCTATTGATGCCTACGATGCCAAAAACTATAAAACGGCATTGATCGAAACCATCAACTATATCAATTCAAATGTACTTAAAGACCATAGTACCGAGGATGATATTCAAGTTACTCAAGGTCAAGGTTCCGCTGAGATTTCCATTTCGATTACGCAAGACACCTTCACAATCAAGGCACCTTTTGTTAAGATTACTGAACAAACAAACAAAGTTGCCCTGTTCCGGCGCGTGGCAGAAATCAATTTCAATCCATTGACATTGGCACAAATCCATCTTAGGGACAATGTACTTTGGTTTGAATATGAAACACCTTTAGAGCTTTGTCAACCCTATAAAGTGTATGACCTATTAAGGGAAATCAGTGTTTATGCCGATAATTATGATGATGAATTCATAGAAAAATACAAAGCTGAGTTCTACAAAGAGTCAAGTATCACTCCATTATCCGAAATGGAAAAGGAGACCGTATGGCAACAAATCAGTGATATTTTGGAAGACTATAACAATTACAGCCTCTTTTTTAAAGAGAAAAGATGGAACGACTTCCAATGGGACATTATCGTGATTTCCTTGTTGAAAATCGTCAATATTCCCTGTGTCCATGGAACGCTAAGAACCAAATTGGAAGAATATGTCAATAATCTCTTCGATGGGCAGATTGATTTTAACCATAGGATTGATAAAGGAGTGAACTTTATGCAAAAGCTCCTTGCCAAACCCAAAGAAGAGTTTATGGAAGATATATACCATGCCAAGGCATTGATTTCCCTCAAATGGCGAAGTTCCAACGAAATTTTGCAGGACTATGCCAAGAACTTGGAACAATATGTCAATTCTTATGTAAAGGAAAATAACAATTTGATGCTCTGCTATTATCTGCAATATTCCTTTTTAAAAATGATTTACAATTACAATTTGGAGGAGCATCACCAAAATGTTATATACGATACCTTGGAAAAAGTTTCCGGTAAGGAGCTGCATGATGCCAGGCCTATTTTGCTCAATACATTCAATGCCTTTTTGAATGGTACGGCAGGGAATTCAGGTCAAAAGCAAAAAGAAAAAAGGAGCCTCTTCTCAAAATTATTCAGCTAACCAAAAACCAAATAACGTGGAAAACATAAGAAAATCAGTTTTTAAAATAGTAACAGCCTCTGGAACCGGAAGCGGGTTTACGGTAAGCGGCCATGACCACATCATTACCAATTACCATGTGATCAAAGGAGAAAAAATAGTTGCCGTTGAAGACCATAAAAAAGATAGGCATGTAGCAAAGGTTGTTATGGTAAACCCAGAAGTGGACCTTGCTTTTTTAAGCATTGATGGATTCAAGAACGTAAATACAGATATTTCACTGCAAGAAGAAATTGTAATTGCAAACACGCAAAGAATCTTTATAAATGGTTATCCGTTCGGCATGCCCTACACCATTACGGAGGGAATCGTATCCGCCACAAGTCAACCTATGGGCAGTAGAAACTACATTCAGACCGATGCTGCCGTCAACCCTGGAAATTCCGGTGGTCCTATGCTCAATGAAGCTGGTGTCCTTGTCGGGGTGACCACCTCAAAATTCAATAATGCAGATAATGTTGGGTTTGGAATAAAGCACATCGATTTAATAAAAGAGATGAGTGACTTTGCACTGCTTCAAAACAAAACCACCTATAACGTAAAATGTAATTCCTGCGATAACTATACAGATCAAGAGTCAGAGTTTTGTGCCAATTGCGGGAACAACATGGATATTTCAATTTGGGAAGAGTTCGAGAAAAGCCACTTTGCCCAATTCGTAGAAGGTGCCTTGAAAGATTTGGGCATCGACCCGGTTCTTGGACGTGCTGGTAGGGATTATTGGGAATTCCATCAAGGAAGTGCCCTGATCAGGATTTTCGTTTTTAAAAGAGACTATCTGGTAGCAACTTCCCCAATGAACAATCTTCCCAAACAGAATATTCAAGTACTATTGACCCACTTGTTGGAAGCAAATGTGGAACCCTATTATTTGGGCATACATCAAAACCAAATTTATCTTTCGTACAGGGTTCATCTTTCCGATATATTCTCAGATCATGCGGATACCATCAAACAGAACCTAAAGAACCTAGCTTTAAAAGCAGATGATTTGGATAATTTTTTTGCTGATGAATATGGTTGCGAAATGTCTATAGAATCCAAAGAAGAAGTTTAGCAATTTAAAAGCATTTTTTTTGTGAGATTTTGTTTGTTAAAAATTGAAATTAAAAACACAGGACTTGTTTAGTAAATAAAGAATCCATTCGTTTTTAATTCTATATTTGCCACCGTAACATTAACTTTAATTAAACATGAAAAAGCTTTTATTAGTTGCTATTGCTGTATTAGGATTCTCCTACTCATCTCAAGCACAAGAAGTTAGATTTGGAGCAACCGCAGGGTATCTCAATGCACGTGGAAGTGTCAAAGCAGATGGCATTAGTATATCTGCATCAGAATCTGGATTCTATTTGGGAGCAGTAGCTGACTTTGATGTCTCTGAAAACTTCAATGTACAACCTGAACTGCTCTATGCCAACGTAGATGGTTCAAGTGGTTTGATGCTTCCTATTCTAGGAAAATTTGCCATTTCCGAGAAGTTTAACCTTCAAGCAGGCCCACAATTGGTTTTCTCATTTGAGGAAACTCCGGAAGATTTCAGCAGTGTTGAATTTGATATTGCAGGAGGAATCGGTTACGATATCGACGAAGACTTTTTTATCGAAGCGCGATATACCTTTCAAATCAACAACTCCTACACCGGTAGTGAAGATGTCAAAGTAAGAGGAAATTACCTTACTGTTGGATTAGGCTATAAGTTTTTATAATAGATTACAATCTATACAAAACATAAAGGGCGGTGAAATCACCGCCCTTTTCTATTTTTATTACTATTGCTTCGTAAATTCATTCAGCGTTTTAATAATAATAGATACGCAATCCATTAACTGCTCCCGGTCCATCACCAAAGGTGGTGCAAAACGAATGATATTACCATGTGTTGGTTTGGCAAGAAGTCCATTCTCCTTCAGCGCCATACAAATATCCCATGCTGTGGAACTCTCTTCCGTATCATTGATTACAATAGCGTTCAACAATCCTTTTCCCCTCACCTTTACAACTAAATCGCAGGAAGGGATAAACTTGTTCAGCTCCTCGCGGAACAGTTCGCCCAACTCTTCTGCATTCTGTGCCAAATTCTCTTCTTTGATTACTTCCAAAGCGGCAGTACTTACCGCTGCAGCTACAGGATTTCCACCAAAGGTACTTCCATGGCTTCCCGGTGTAATCACTTCCATAATATCGTCATTGGCCAAAACACCTGAAACCGGATACACCCCGCCAGAAAGGGCTTTGCCCAAAATCAAAATATCAGGTTTTACATTTTCATGGTCAACCGCAAGCATCTTGCCCGTTCTTGCAATACCAGTCTGTACTTCGTCAGCGATAAATAACACATTATATTTTTCACAAAGTGCCTTTGCCTCTTTCAAATATCCTTCGGATGGGACATAGACCCCAGCTTCACCTTGAATAGGTTCCACCAAGAAACCCGCAACATGCGGATTGCTCTTAAGGGCATTTTCCAACGCGGTCAAATTATCGTACTCAATTTTCACAAAACCTTCAGTGTATGGGCCATAGTTCTCTCTTGCCACTTCATCATTGGAGAAAGAAATAATGGTGGTCGTCCTTCCATGAAAATTATTCTCACACACAATAACTTTAGCCTGATTCTCAGGAACACCTTTCTTCTGGTAAGCCCATCTTCTACAGACTTTCAATGCGGTTTCTACTGCTTCTGCCCCCGTGTTCATGGGCAACAGCTTATCAAATCCAAAGGTTTCCGTAGCGTATTTTTCATACTTGCCCAACATATCGTTGTAAAATGCGCGCGAAGTCAAGGTCAATGTTTTTGCCTGCTCCACCATGGCCCCAACAATTTTAGGGTGACAATGTCCTTGGTTTACTGCCGAATACGCAGAAAGAAAATCGTAATATTTCTTTCCTTCCACATCCCATACGTAAACACCTTCGCCCTTGCTCAAAACCACAGGGAGAGGATGGTAATTGTGTGCTCCGTACTTGTTTTCCAAATCTATCGCTTGCTGCGATGTTAAATGCTCTAAAACAGCCATTTCATTAAATGATTAAAATTGATAAAATAACCATTCCTACTGTACCTTTATTCTTTCGAAGTCTCGAAAAAGCAGCGTGGGAGAGAAATCATCCCTTGGAGTGCCCGCAAATTACAAATTAATTGATGAAAACGTAATTTTTCCCTGTCCGATTCCCTTGGTTTTCACCTAAAGTTTACATGCAATTTAAGAAGCTACATTCCATGAAATACCAAAAAGAAGTTACTTTTGCGGCATGCGTAAAAACAGAAGGAGAAAAACATTCGAAAACGTAGAAGTAATCGATGCCGGAGCAAAGGGAAAATCCGTGGGCAAGGCCCCCGATGGACGGGTCATATTTTTGACCAATGCCGTGCCCGGCGATGTAGTGGACGTAATGACCACCAAAAAACGAAAAGCCTATTTTGAGGGTGTTGCTACCAATTTCCATACTCTTTCAGATAGAAGAACCGAGCCCGTTTGCCAGCATTTTGGCACTTGTGGCGGATGCAAATGGCAGCATATGGGGTACGAACACCAACTCTATTTTAAACAAAAAGAGGTGGAAAACAACTTAAAGCGTATTGGTAATCTGGAATTGCCGGAGACGACATCCATTCTTGGGTCCAAGGAGCAATATTTTTATAGGAACAAAATGGAATTCTCATTTTCCGATAGCCGCTGGTTGACGCAAAAAGAAATCAATTCGGATGAGGAGATAGATGACAGAAATGCTTTGGGCTTCCATATTCCCGGCATGTGGGACAAAATTTTGGACATTAAAAAATGCCACCTACAACAAGATCCTTCCAATGCAATACGATTGGAAACAAAAAACTTTGCCAACAAAAACGGGCTCACATTTTTTAATCCAAGAAAACAGGAAGGACTTCTACGTACATTGATGATACGTACATCATCAACCGGAGAAATCATGGTGCTTATTCAATTCTTTGAAGAGGATACCAAAAAAAGGGAACTGCTCTTAAATCATTTAAAAGCAACTTTTCCGGAAATAACGGCGCTTCTGTATGTAATCAATTCCAAAGGAAACGATACCATTTATGACCAAGAAGTTATCTGCTTTGCAGGTCGTGACCATATTTTTGAAGAAATGGAGGGGCTTCAGTTTAAGATAAACGCAAAATCGTTCTACCAGACCAACTCCGCACAGGCGTACGAACTGTACAAGGTAACAAGGAATTTTGCTGGACTCACCGGAGATGAACTAGTATATGATTTGTACACAGGAACGGGAACCATAGCGCAGTTTGTATCCAAAAATGCCAAAAAAGTGGTCGGGGTAGAGTCTGTTCCCGAAGCTATAGAGGATGCCAAGGCCAATGCGTTGCACAACAACATCTCCAATGTAGATTTTTATGTGGGCGATATGAAAAATGTATTCAACGATGATTTTATTTCCGCAAATGGCCAACCCGATGTAATTATTACGGACCCCCCACGCGATGGAATGCACAAACAAGTGGTTGAACAATTGCTCCAAGTGGCACCTCCAAAAATTGTTTATGTAAGCTGCAACAGCGCAACCCAGGCAAGGGATTTGGCTCTTATGAAAGAACAGTATAAAGTCACCAAAGTTCAACCAGTGGATATGTTTCCGCAAACGCACCACGTTGAAAATGTTGTACTTTTGGAAAAACGGGTATAATTTTTGACTTAAACAACCCATATTTATCCTAATGAAAAGAATCATCCCCATCCTACTTATAGCTTCAATGCTCTTTTATGTATCCTCTTGCGAAAAGGACGATATATGTGTTGATGGTGACACACCGCTTATGGTAATAGGTTTTTTTGATATTGCCGATACCACTTTAGTGAAAAATGTGGCCTCCATTAGGATTCGCAATATTGATATCGACAGTATTTTGACGAATAGTTCATTTAGCGATCGTTCCGAATCACCGGATTCGCTGCAGGTCCCATTGCGAAGTACCGCCACCACGACTATGTATCAAATTATTTCAGAATCTGCGGATGATGAGGAAACAGAACTGGAAACCGGAAACATTGATACTTTGACCATTTCCTATGAACTGGGAGAAGCATTTATATCAAGGGCATGTGGATTTGTGACCAATTACAACAATATTTCGGTTACCCTTACCGAAGGTGCCGAAAACTGGATTCAAGATATCAAGGTTGTCCAACCCAATGTAGAAAACACAGATAATATCCATGTCAAAATATTTCATTAGCATCATAATTGGCCTCTTGCCTATTTTGGTTTTGGCGCAAAGCGAACCTGTAGATCTTTCACCAAAAGATACCGTCGTTTACAAAGACCCCTATGGACTACGGGTCGGGGCGGACATCAGCAAGTTGGTACTTTCTTTTGTTGATGAAGATTATACAGGACTGGAATTAGTAGGTGATTACAGATTGACCCGAAAATTATATTTGGCTGCAGAAATTGGTAATGAGACAAAAAAACAGGATGAAAACCTGAACAACACTATTCTTTACGACTATGAAACCTCTGGAAGTTATATAAAAGCCGGTGTGGACATGAATACCTACACCAACTGGTACGGTATGAACAATGCCATTACCATTGGTGGCCGCTATGCCGTGGCAAGTTTTAGTCAAACGCTTAATAATTATAGTCTCTATGAGACCAATCAATTTTTTAACCCGGAGTTTTTGCCCGGTGAGAATCCCAATAGGGAATTTAGTAGACTGTCGGCCTCTTGGCTCGAATTTGTTGTGGGTACCAAAGTGGAACTTTTTGCCAATATTTTTGTGGGCATGAGTGCACGTCTTGGTTTTCTTATCACCAATTCGGAAGATGAGCAGTTTCCAAACCTATGGATTCCAGGATTCAACAAGGTAACGGACGGAAGCAATTTTGGGGTTAACTACAACTACTCCATCAGCTACTTTATCCCCCTTTATAAAAAGGACAAAAAAAAAGAAAGAAGAAAGCGGTCAATAGAATGAAAACTGCCCCAATCGATTATATAGAGTCCAAAGCTACAGATATTGAAAAGACGAAAACCTTTTACGCCAATACCTTTGGTTGGACCTTCACCGATTACGGGCCCAACTATACTGCATTTTCCGGAAGTGGTGTTGCAGGCGGTTTTGAACTTTTCACGGGCCCTATCACGAATGGAGCACTAGTTGTCCTATATTACGAAAATCTTGAAGAAATAAAGAGGCGTGTAATTAGTGCAGGAGGAATAATCAGTAAGGAGATTTTTGAGTTTCCAGGCGGCAAGAGATTCCATTTCAATGACCCTTCGGGCAACGAACTTGCCATTTGGTCAGAAAAGTAAAAGGAGCCTCTGAGGACTCCTTTCACAAAATTTGGTTGAGTTAGTTAGTCGTGTTTTAAACACATCTCCAAATCTAACCAATTCTTTTGCTTTCCACCAAATCTATTTTTGGAGAAATCGCAATTTTTATTTGATTCGTAACTAATTCTCTTCACTGAATTTGGCCTTTTTACTTCCCTCGTATATTTCATATTTTACCAGCCTGGACTCCAATTTCCCGTTAAAAGTTTTAATTTTTTTCGATGTTTTTAGACCAATGTGCTTTAGGGCTTCCAAATTGGATGTGATAAGCCAAGCGTCTGTTCCAGGGTAAATCTGTTTAAACGTGTCCCCTATTTTTCCATAAAAGATTTCCATATCAATGGGCAATCGTTCTCCATAAGGAGGGTTGAACAGCATGTGCAATTTTCCTTCAAGTGGCTTATCAACCCTAAAAAAGTCCTTACGTTCCACGATAATGTAATCCGATAGGTTGGCATGATCAACATTCTCTTGGGCTTTCCTTACAGCTGAGGGAGCTTTATCGTACCCAATGATTTTGTAATGAAACTCACGGACCTTTTTTAAGCTCGCGTCCACAATTTTCTGGTACAGGTCGGCATCATAGTCCTTCCAATGCATAAATGCATAGGACTCCCTATTAATGTTTGCAGGAATATTACAAGCAATCATTGCTGCCTCAATAAGAAATGTTCCACTGCCGCACATGGGGTCAAAAAAGTCGGATTGCCCGTCCCAGCCCGTTTTAAGCAGAAGCCCGGCGGCCAACACTTCATTGATTGGCGCTATATTCGTTAAAATACGGTACCCACGTTGATGGAGCGAATTTCCGGAACTGTCCAAAGAAACCGTACAGGTATTGTTATAAATGTGAATATTAATCCGGATATCCGGATCTTGTGTCTTTACATTAGGTCTATCACGGACCACCTCCCTAAACTTGTCCACAATGGCATCTTTGGCCTTTAGGGAGACAAACATGGTGTTATCAAAAACCTTGGCATTGGCAATACTGTCAATAGCAAAAGTTTTGTCCACGTCAAAAATACTGGGCCAGTCCATTTCGTAGATATTCCTATATAGGTCTTTCTCATTGAATACTCGAAATGTTTTGATAGGTTTAAAAACCTTTAAAGCAGTTCTAAGACACAAGTTGGCCTTGTACATAAAACCGGTATCTCCTTCAAAAGTTACATTTCGAACTCCTTCCTCTACATGACCTGCTCCTAAATTACGGAGTTCTTTTGCCAAAATAGGTTCGAATCCGTATAGGGTCTTGGCCATCATTTTAAAATTTCCTACCATGTTCCTGTAATTTCTTTCCGCAAAAATAGACTATTTTTACTCCCTTGATTTAGAGCATGAATTTTCCTTCCAGTATTATCTACATTATCCCTATTTTGGCAGTTTGGTCCGGCTTTGCCTTTGTATGGTTTACGAAGCCCACCAATAACGACAATATAAAACTATTGCTTGCCTTTAGTGGGGCTTTCCTCTTGTCGCTAACTTTTTTTGAGCTATTACCTGAGGTTTATGACGGACATCATCCCAAAATAATAGCCCTATATATTCTGGGAGGTATCCTAATGCAGGTTTTCTTGGAATTCTTTTCTAAAGGAGCCGAACACGGTCACATGCATTTTCACTTAAAGGAAAATAAGTTCCCGATATTATTGTTCTTGAGCTTGTGCATACATGCTTTGATCGAGGGTGTTCCAATACATGATAATGATTCAATACTCTATGGAATAATCATACATAAGTTACCTATTGCTATTATCTTGAGTATCTTTTTGATTAACTCCAAGATGAAGATGTCCGCTACATTATTATTTATTGCCGTTTTTTCCTTGATGACACCTTTGGGCAGCTTTATTTCCACATCTCCGTGGGTTTCGGATTACGGACACTTGTTGACTGCTTTGTCCATTGGGGTTTTCTTCCACATATCCACCATAATTTTGTTTGAAAGTGCCCAAGGACATGCATTCAATCTGCGAAAGTTAATTGTAATCATCTTAGGCATCGGGATAGCTTATTTGGTGTAAAGTCGTTTTCATAAAACTTCCTTTGGATTAGGCGTTACCCAACATTATTTATTAGGTTATTTACCAATAACCAATGTGAAATTGCTCCGCCTAGCACAAAGAAATGCCATATCAAATGATTATATGGTATTCTTTTTACCGCATAGAATAAAATACCAATAGTATAAAAAGCTCCTCCTAAAGAAAGATATATCAATCCTAACCGAGACATATTATCTAAGAGGTAAGGTAAATCTATTACAATAAGCCATCCCATTACACCATATAGCACCAAAGAAAACACCTCAAATCGCCCAGTAAAGAATATTTTAAGTACTGTTCCAAACAGAGCAATGCCCCATACCAAATAAAACAATAACCATCCTTTGGACGGCAACAATACGGATAAACAGACTGGGGTATACGTTCCAGCAATCAAATAATAAATACTAATATGATCAAGTATTCTTAAACGTCTTTTAAATACTGGATTCTCTACTCCATGATAAACGGTGGACGCGGTAAACAATAATATCAAGGAAAAGATATAGGCTATAATACTGCCTTTCATGTATGGTTGACTTCCCCAGCTAATTTGATACAGAACAATGCTTCCTATTAGTGCTAGAATGATACCCAATGCATGGGAGTAAGCATTTAGTTTTTCTTCAAGTAGAACTGGATGGGTTTGGGTATTCAAGGCTATGAATTATTTCTTTATTATAATAAATAAAGATACCATATAAAAACAAAAAAGGCCCT
>NZ_QBTW01000025.1:0-17639 GCF_003057865.1 Muricauda brasiliensis
GGTCGCAAAAGTGTGCCTGGCTGTATGGAATGTCACTTTCTTGTTAATCTTACAGGCCTTACAGATTTCCTTTAAGTAATAATTGACCTTTTGATTGCTATAAACAGGTAATAGTACTTTCGTTATTCTCCTTTCGGCTGAATCTTCGTATTTCTTGATAATTTCCTTTGCTCGTGGTAGTAGAGGGATTTTGAGTTTTTCGTCTGTTTTTATCCTTTTGGTGAACAACCAATCATAGCCATCTATTCTTTTAAGTAGATGGTCTGTACTTTCTTAGGTACTGCTCAAAGTCCTATATAAAACAGTAGTTCAATTTTTTTGAGCTTTATGTCCTCAATCCCATATTCCTCTTTTAAAAATAGGCCCACGCATCGTTCTGTGTTGTGATAATTCTTTCTGGTTCCCGGACGCAAAGAAGTGTGCATGGTTCCATTGTGGTAGGCAATCAATTGTTTCAATGTTTTTCCACCCTCATCTTCCCCAAAAAATCTTGCTTTGATAGATAGTGGAGTGATTAGTTTTTCTTCTGCCATCATCAATCTATGGGCCTCATGTAGTCCTGTATAAATTTGGTCTAAGTATTTATTCAGGGAAATCACATAACTGGAAAAACCCTTGCCCATTTTACGATTATTGTCCCACAAATTGGTTTTTATCTCCCGATTTATACTAAAATCGGTGCGCTCACCATCGATGGTGATCCTACAATAGATAATGAGGTTCTCGGATTGAACCTTGTGCTTTCTAGTAAAGAAATTTATTGTTAAACGATTGTTTTTCTGCATGTTGTAACCTTTTAGAGTGTGAATACTGTGAAAGTCAAAACACAAGAAAATGGTTCTAAAAGTCATTTAAAGTTATAACAAGAACTGTAAGTGTTTGCTCCCGATGGGAACACGCTTGATATGATTTTAGATGGTTTTAAATGAATTCAAACGATATGCCTAAAAACACAAAACACTGAAAATCATAAGATTAACAGTGTTTTGATTTTACTTGAATAAGGTAAGTCGGGATGACTGGAAGAAAGCATCACTTACAACACTCTAAAAATCAACATTTTACACTAGTCTTAAAAACTGGTTAAACAAATTTTCAACTATCTATAAAACACCACATTAGGAAGTAAGACTTATGGATGTTTTTGCCTAAGAATGTAAATATTAGAACAAAAAAATTCAATTTATCTAGCCCACCAATGGTGGTTTATCCAATATAAAGGGCTGATGGTAATACCTTCTTCCCGTAGCTTTGTATAATGCATTGGCCAAGGCACCCATAATAGGTGGAAAAGGAGGTTCTCCCATTCCTGTTGGGTCAATATCACTTTTTACAAAATGGGTTTCAATAGCTTTTGGTGCTTCCCTGTGACGAATCAATCGGTATCTATCAAAATTGGTTTGTTCCGGTGCCCCATCCTTAAATGAAAGCCCACTGTACATTGCATGACCTATTCCATCAACAGCACCACCTTCCGACAGATTTGAAGCCGCATCAGGATTTACCACTATTCCACAATCAATGGCAGCCGTAACTTTTTGGACAACAGGGGTATCACCTTCCATTACAATATCAAGTACTTGCGCCACATAACTTTGATGACAGAAATAAGCAGAAACGCCACGGGACACTCCAGCTTCATTTTGACCCCAATTTGCTTTTTCCCGCACCAATTCCAAAACTCCGGCATATCGAGAAGCTTCGTAGTCATTTGATTCTGGACTGCCGACAGGGTTTTCCTCTGCACGTTTCAATAATTCCAATCTAAAATCGATAGGGTCTTTGCCCATCACCTCGGCCAATTCGTCCAAGAAAGATTGTTCTGCACCAGCGATGAAATTGGAACGGGGTGCTCTGAACGCACCTGTTGTAATATTCGTGTCAACTGTAAAATCTTCGGCTAAATAGTTGTCTATGGCACCAGCTGGAAAACGATTGGCAAACAATGGACTCTCAGGAATCCCGCCCGCTTTAACATGAAAACCAATTAAATTGTTGTCTGCATCCAGTGCTGCTCTATAAGTAGCATAATACGATGGCCTATAAATGCCTTGTGACATGTCATCCTCCCGAGTGTACATCAATTTTACTGGGGCTTTCATACGTTGAGAAATAGCAGCTACCTCAACCATAAAATGACCGTACAGTCTTCTACCAAACCCACCCCCTTGTCGGGTCATCTGAATATCCACCTTCTCCAAAGGCAATCCTAAGCGTTCAGCCACAGCAGGTTCCATCCATTCCGGGGTTTGGGTAGGACCAAGTAGTTCGGCATGGTCTTCCGTAACATTGGCGAAGAAGTTCATGGGTTCCATGGTGTTGTGCGCCAAAAACGGACAACTATAACTTCGTTCAATAATTTTGTCCGCGTTTTTGAATGCTTCCTCTGGGTTGCCATCCCTTCGGGATACTTTTGTATTTTTTTCAATCAGTTCTTTTAGTTTGGCAGTATGGCTGTCTGAATTTTCCATGCCAGCAGGATGTTTCACCTCCATCGCATTCCCAAATAAAGTAAGGTTTTGGACTGTGTCCGGTGCATCCTCCCATTCAATATTGAGTGCTTTTTTAGCCTGAAATACTTGCCACGTAGTTTCCCCTACAACTACCACCACTTCGTTGAAGGCTGTAAAATGAAATGCCATCTTGTCAAAGTCATCATCGTATAATTTGATGGAGAAAACATCACGTATACCAGGCATTTGTTTGGCCTCTTCGGCATCAAAGGATTTTAACCGCTTACCAAACGCAGGTGGGTGTACCAAAGCTGCCATCAACATGCCTTCGCGTTGTACATCAATACCGAATAAAGGTTTACCGGTCACTATTTTTTTGCCGTCCACATTTTTTCGGGAGGTTCCTATGATGGAGAATTCCGACTTTTCCTTTAATTCTACTTCATCTGGGACCTCTATTTGTGCTGCTGCGGAGGCCATTTCACCATAACCGGCCGAATTACCACTGGCCTCATGGGTCAGTACTCCAGCTATTGCGGTAATTTCACTGGCTGGGACCTGCCAAACTTGGGCCGCAGCCTCCTTCAACATATGCCGAGCGGTCGCTCCGGCCATTCTAAGATTTTGCCATGAGCTGCTTATGGACCTGCTCCCTCCAGCGACTTGCCAACTATATAAATTGGTGTTGAGGGGTGCCTGTTCCACAATCACATTTTTCCAATCAATTTCCAATTCGTCCGCCACGATCATGGGCATGGAAGTCCGTACGTTCTGACCAATTTCCGGATTTGGTGACAATATGGTTACCACCCCATTGTCTCCAATCTTTAAATAGCCATTGATCTCATACCATTCTTCGGGCATTTCCAATTCCATGGCAATAGCTTCGGCTACCTTGGGCTTACAGGCATTAAAAAAACTGAAACCAAGAACCAATCCACCTCCGGCCAAACTTGTGTTTTTTATGAAGGCCCTACGTCCTATTTGTGTTTTTATAAGTGTCATTTTGTTAAGCGTTTTAGGTGAATCAAGAGTTGTTTTCCGCAGCCATTTTGACGGCTTTTTTGATACGGATATAGGTTCCACAGCGACAAATGTTACCGTTCATGGCTGTTTCTATTTCATCATCTGTTGGGGATGGGTTTCTTTTTAGCAAAGCCGAAGCTGTCATAATTTGTCCTGCTTGGCAGTAGCCACATTGTGGGACATCAACTTCAAGCCACGCTTTTTGTACAGGGTGGTCTCCGCGTTCCGACAAGCCTTCAATAGTTGTAATTTCCTGCTCCCCTACTGCGGAAACTGGTAATTGGCAAGAGCGGACCGCATTATCTCCGAGATGGATGGTACATGCGCCGCACTGCGCAATGCCACAGCCAAATTTGGTGCCGACCATTTGTAAATGGTCTCGCAGTACCCAGAGTATCGGTGTGGTTGCATCTACATCCACTGTTTGGGATTTTCCGTTGATTTTTAGATTGAATGTTGCCATGTTGAAAGTGTTTGCTTTAAGTTACTGAATAATCCGTTTGGATTCTGTCTAAATTATTGATATTGTTAGGATTGAAGTATTAAATTTTTTGTTTTTTTTGCACGATTGCTCATATCCCCAAATCTGTAGTTTAAAGACACTTTCCATATAAAATCTTCCTCGGGTACAATTTTGGTATCTATGATTTTATTAAAAATAGCAGAGATGAACCCTTGGTAAAATAGGCTTGTAAAAAATACCAATAAGAGGTTGGCGTTTTTCATTTTCGGCCTTATCAGCTATTCATGGCATGCTTTAATTTACAAACCATTGATGGGCAATTACTTGCTCAACTTTTCTGCTACACTGTCATAATATTCTTGTGTTACCACTTCCGTCCAAACTGTAGGTGTTTCTCCGCCGTAGATAGCCAGATAAGTCACATCACTGTTCTTGGAAGACGAATGCCAATGTTCCGTGTCTTTTTCACATCTGATTACATCGCCCTCTTTCAGAACCATTGGTTCCTTTCCTTTTTCTTGATAGTAACATTCGCCATCAACAATAATCAATACTTGTACAGACTCATGCTTATGCCAGTCTAAGGTAGAATTCGCCTTAAATGTTGCCTTGGTAATATTGTACGTTAAATCTCCATCTGCCTGTAAAACGGGATTTAACCAAGCTTCTCCAATGTAATGTGTATTTGGTGCTTTGATACCTTCGGTGAAATAGGAAGAAACGGTGTACGCTGAATTTTGGGCAGAAATGCCAGCAGATATGGCAAACATTAGGAAGCAAATTATTTTTTTCATGATATTGTATTTTCAAGATTTTCCATCAAACCAAAAATATTCATCTATGGAAATGGAAGTAATACCCAGATCACGGATGTTTATACCATTATTACGGATTTTGTACATCGGGGTTGATAAACTGAATATCAATCCCTTATCTTTAGATAAAATTTAACAGATAGATGGAAAACGTGTATCATATACAATCTGTGGCGGATTATTTTGCTTGGCGCAATTCCAAACCAGATCATCCGCTGGTGGGCATTTTGGATTATGAGCGAACAACCGCATATCCTGATTATTCGTACGATGGGCTACAGTTTGATTGTTTTGCGGTTTTCTTGAAGGATGCCAAGGGCTGCAAGTTAAAGTATGGTGGTGGTGAATATGATTTTGACGAAGGTTCCATGGTATTTATGGGTCCGGGGCAAAAAGCAGGTATAAGTTATGATCCAGACTATGAGCCCAAGGGTTATGCCCTGATTTTTCACCCCGATTTGTTGTTGGGAAGTGATCTGGGACGAAAAATAAATAGCTATACTTTCTTTTCCTATACCGTGAAAGAAGCCTTGCATTTATCAGCCAGAGAGCGCGGACTGATTTTAAGTGTTATCGATAAAATTCAGTATGAATTGGAACAAAATCTGGACAAGCATAGCAAAAATTTGATCGTGAGCAATATTGAGATTTTATTGGATTATTGCCTTCGGTTTTATGATAGACAGTTTTTGACCCGTGAGATTCCCCATCAAGGAGCCTTGGAAAAATTCGATGTGCTGCTCAGGGATTACCTTTCTTCGGAAAAACCACAAAAACATGGCCTGCCTTCGGTAGGGTATTTTGCGGACCAACTCAACCTGTCACCCAATTATTTTGGGGATTTGGTGAAAAAGGAAATAGGTTATTCGGCACAGGAATATATTCAGAACAAGCTGATTGATGCAGCCAAGGAAAAAGTGTTCGATCCCAATAAAACGGTCAGTGAGATTGCGTATGAACTGGGATTTAAATATCCGCAGCATTTTAGTAGGTTGTTCAAAAAACAAGTGGGGCATTCCCCAAAAGAATTCAGAATGCTGAACTAAATCACTTACCAATTTATTTAAAAAAAGAACAATCAATTATTATATTAAATTTAAGAAATCTTGTCCTAAAGGACGGGCTATCTACATTGCAAATAAAAAAGAGCTACATCTTAAAAAAGTTGTAACTCTTTGATTTTCAAGTCGGGTGACAGGCCTCCCCTTTAAATATAAAAATTTGATTTATAGCGTTTTACACCGTTAACTCAGACCGGTTAACCGAACTCTGAACCGTGTTCAAATCGGCACATCCAGAGGTAAAACTTATTAGAGTTTTACTCCACTAACTTAGACATTTTTTTGATAAGCAACGATTTAAGGTTCAATGTATCCTATGGATATAAATTCATTTCCTTTTTACCATGAAAAAGCTTGCCATATTGCTTTCATTAACTTCTTTGGTGATCAATCAGTCCTGTGATAGTACAGATGGAGAAATTGATTTTCAAGGTATCAACGTTTTTGAACTTCAGTACATCAATGCGGGAATGTCGGGAGAAATCATCGAAAAGAAGGATTTGGAATTTAATGAATTCATTGAGCTTACATCCAATTATCATTTTGTCAAAAAAAGGGTTTACCCGGATAGTACCAGTATTGCCAAAGGCAGTTATATTTTCATCCAATCAAAAGAATCGAAGTTTTTTGAATTTGAGTATGAAGAAGAAAGTTATTTGATTCAAAACTGTGGAAGCTCACTTAAAGAACATATTTCGATTTTGAGCAACAAGGAAATATTCAATGGAGGTTACCTTCCATGTGATGGTCCGGGTTTTGGATATAGATTAGTCAACTAATGTATGCTGATTTCCAATAAGAAGAATCTGTTTTTACAATTCGGGATGACTGAATCATTGATAAAACCTTATCGTATTGAAAATCATTGTTTTAATCCTGTAATACTGAAGGTATTCCCGTTAAGAACACGGAAAAAAAACAACTTTTAAACACAAAATTTTTGTGCTTTTACCTTATAAATTTAACAAATTTATTATGTCCAAATTCCTGCAATCATGAGAATTTGGAAAAAATTTTTTAAGTCTAGTCAATTCCCGGTAAGAATCGAACTTTTTCCTCGGATTCCCAGTTTTATTGGGGCTTCCATTTTTTGATTTCAAAATGTTGACGATTTTTGAGCTTTTAACATCGATCTGTCTTTCATCATCTCAAATAAAATATAAGCCTACTTAAATAGATTTATCTGAATTATCACCTTTCTCTAAAAGAGATTAAGAAGAAACTACTTTTAAGCTCGCTTGGCAAATACCCCATGGTTCGTTTAAAGGCGTTGGTAAAATGTTGTGGGTTGCCATAGCCTACCTCATATGCAGCTTGGGCAATCGTAAAACCTTCATTACGTATAAGTGCGCTTGCCTTTTTCATACGCAATTGGGTAATGTATTTGTAGATGGTGGTTCCGTGTAATCGCTTAAAGTCCCTTTTTAATTTAGTACCATTAAAGCCTGCAATGGTGGAAAGTTCAGAAATAGGCAGTGTTTCCTTCAGATTGGATTTTATATGGCGCTCCACCATACGGATTCTATCAATATCAGCTTTGGGTAACTTTATCTTTGGTTCAGGTTTTAAATTCCCATTAAACTCGATCAATATATCCAACAACAGCGTTGTAATCTTGGATTGCAGATAGGTCTTTTTTAATTGACCGGTAAAGGGACAGGCTATGATATCTTCCAAAACTTGACCAAGTTCAGAGGATATTGGGCGTGGACGCTTCCAAAACACAAATGGTTTATCATTCTTGACCGCACCATCAATTCTTTCCAAGACATGATTATACGTATCACCTACAAGCTCCTTTATCAATCCCAAAGTGAAAACGATTTCAAGGGTTCGTCTTGGTGTTCCCTTGTATTCGAGGATACCGTTTGTGTGTGGCAAGTAGAACATGTTGTAGTGAAAGTCAGGTATTTCCAAAAGAGGGTTTTTCTTTTCGTTCGGCGTATACCTATAACTTCCGGAAATCCCAAAGTGTAGTACGAATACTGAAAAATTATTGGACACTTCAAACCTATACCCTTTTGGAGCATGAATATCCTTCATCACAACAAACATTCCATTGAGCTGAAGTTCATTGATCACACCTGAAACATCTGGCGTATCTATTTCAATCTTATTTTCGATCAATTCATGGGTCAGGAAATCCTTGGAGTATTTTTTTTGATAAATACTATCCTTGAACAGCTCACTTTTTAAGGTTGATCGCATTACTTCCTTTTGCGTATTTAAAACTTCTTTTTGCGGTACTCCACCCCAAAACCCTGTTATAGATTTGCAAATCTAATTTATTTAGACTAAATCTTAATAAAGTTTTGGATTTTAACTTTGGGATGGGCAAATTTTTACTAATTATCTTCACTTTATTCTATGTGCCTGTGATGGCACAAAGCACTAATCAAGGTTCCGTTTATGGAAAAGTAATCTCTGATGATGGGTCTCCGCTGGCCTATGCCACAGTAGTCATCAAAGGCACAAGATTGGGCACACTTACCGACGAACAGGGTAGGTACGAAATCAACATACCTTATGGAAAACATACCGTTGCCGTATCTTTCATTGGATTTTCCGCTGCTTCAGAAAGCATACAAATAAACTCAGGCAACCGAAGAGCATCACTCGATTTTGTACTGAGCGAAAACGCCGAAAATTTAGATGAGGTCACCGTAAGTGGTAAATCAAACAAGACAGCCATAGAGACCAAAGGTTTTGCGGTAAATGCTATAGAAACCAGAGAAGCCGGACTTAGAAGTATTCAAACCAATGAACTGTTGAATACCACAGTTGGCGTAAAAATACGTCAAAATGGAGGTTTGGGTTCCAGCGTTCAATACAGTTTAAATGGTCTATCCGGCCGTTCAGTCAGCATCTTTATTGATGGTATTCCAATTTCCACCTATGGTTCTTCTTTCAACTTAAACAGTATCCCTCCTTCAATGATAAAGAACATTGAAGTCTATAAGGGGGTGGTGCCCGGGCATTTATCCAGCGATGCAGTAGGTGGAGCCATTAACATAGAACTTCATGATGGAGCCCAAAATAATCTTAGTGCCTCTGTTTCCTATGGCTCGTTCAACACGTTGCAAACAAATTTGAATGGTGCCTATAGAATGGAAAAATCCGGATTTACCATCAAAGCATCCGCATTTCACAACTATTCGGATAATGATTATAAAATTTCTGGAAGAACCATAGTGGATATTGCCCCAAATGGGGTACAAACACCTATTGTGGCCAGAAGGTTTCATGATGCCTACCGTTCTTCGGGCGGTACGTTTCAAGTTGGGTTTACCAATGTTAGTTGGGCAGATCAATTTTTGGTGGGCATTACCGCCTCTGATGAATACAATGAAGTGCAGCACGGTACTTTCGTGACCATATCGCCCTATAAGGGCCGATTTCTGGAGTCCGGTGCCTTTCTTGGTAATCTAACCTACCAAAAAGAAAATCTATTTATAAAAAACCTCGACCTAACTGTTAATGGGGTATATGGCAAGCGTAACCGCGTTATTAACGATACCGTTGCCCAGGCCTATACTTGGGCAGGAGAGAGACTGGTTGGGTTTGATGGTGAATATCTTGATTATATCTGGGGCTCCCAAAATGAAAATGGTCCAACGCTGGCCAAAATTGTCCGTAACGTGGCGTCAGTTCGATCCGGTCTTTCCTATGCCATCAACGACAACCACAGAATTCTGTTGAATCATGTTTATAGCGGTATTGACAGAGAAGATACTGATGAAATGGTGTCCCTGTTGGAAAATACCTTTCAACAAAACAGTGACATTTATAAGAATATCATTTCCCTTAGTTATGAGCTGAACGCATTTGATGATAAATTCAAATTAAACGCCTTTGGGAAACATTATTTACAGAAAGTCCTCAACAACAAACCGGTGTTTAATGATGACAATACCGAAGTAATTGATGAGGTTTACGAAAGCAACAAAGACTACACCGGATATGGATTTGCCTCCTCCTATATTGTTGTTCCAGAAATTACCTTGTTGCTATCCGCAGAAAAAGCCATTCGCCTGCCCAGTGAAAACGAAGTTTTTGGGGATGCTGGGGACAACTTGCTTCCCAATCTCACCATTCAGCCTGAAACAAGTGACAATTTGAACATTGGTTTTCGCCTTGGCAAGTTTTATATTAAAAAACATGGGGTTACCCTGACCACCAACTTCTTTGCCCGTAATATTGAGAACAGAATAGGACTGCCTCCCGATGCCGATGGCCTTAGGGAAAGTGATGAGTTTGTACAGTATACCAACTTGGAGAACACTGCTGAATCCAAAGGTATAGAAGCTGAATTCAATTACACCTATGACAATAACCTCGGTTTCAATTTCAACTTGACCCGCATGAGTTTGACAACGGTAAATTCAGGTGTTGAGAGCAATGTTCCCAACGTGCCCCTGTTTACCATGAACGCTGGTTTACGATATTCCCTAAGAGACTTTATACAAACAAACTCATTGATCAATCTCTTTTATAACGCCTACTATACCGACGAATTTGCCTTCAAGTTCGCTGCAGGAAGGAATACATCGGGTGAAGAAGAATTTCTGATCCCTGAGCAAATATCCCATGACTTTGGGTTGAGTTATGTGTTTCCTAAAAAGAATTTTATCCTAAGCTTCGATGTCAAAAACATATTTGATCAAGCCATATACGATAATCTATCCGTACAAAAACCAGGTAGGGCTTTTTATGTAAAACTTAATTATATAATCAACAATTTTTAACCCCTTAATATATAGTAAAATGAAACATATCTTTTTAAATTTTAGAACTTTAGCTGTTATTTTGCTAATGTTTGGTTTGGTAGCCGCATGTAGTAGTGATGACAATGGCGGTGAAGACCCTGCGGTTGTTGACACCGATGGCGACGGTATTGCAGATGCAAGTGACGAATGCCCTTCAGAAGCGGGAACAGCTGCCAACAATGGATGTCCTGATGAAGGACCTGAAGAAGAATCTCGATGGATTACCATAGCTGGTGCCAGAATGGGAGAAAACCCTGGTGATGGTAATGGAGGAACCTTAATCTACTCCGTAACCAGTGCAGAAGCCAAAGATCCAACCGTACAAATAGATCCTTTTAACGATGGTTTTGTTGCTCCTTCCAATAGAACGGCCAGATTGCAAGCTTCTGAAGATGGTAATACTATTTTTAACATTAGTTATGCTGGTGATACCGGTGGTAACTACACTAAATACATTGTAAATGGTGGCAATGATTTTGAACAAACCGGATCAGAAATCAGCATTGCGCCTTATGTTGGTTCGGCCCCAAGATGGATCAAGTTATTTGATGGCGATCAAACTGGTTCTGCCGTTTATGTATCCACTGAACACCAAGTTGATGACAATGGCACCCCAGACAATGTAACTGATGACACTTACATCCGTACAAGTCAGACCATTGGCGTTGTAACTTTGAATTTGGTCGATTCCCAGATCAACAATTTCCAAGAACATGAGATCGGTTTGTCTGAAGAAGAAGAGGCATTGGGGTATTACATTTCTAGAATCGATATGCCAACTTTAAATGCCGCTGGCGACAAATTATACATAGGTGCCCGCTTGAGCAAAGTTGATCCAACAACAATAGAGAGTGATAGTGATTATGAAATTTTGGGCTCCAAAACCATCGTATTGGATTACCCTTCCCTTTTGAACCCTACCGTGATTACTTCTGGTGTAGGACACGGGAACACAAATGGCTATAGAAGCATCAATTCCTTTGAGTATAATGGTGCGGTATACCAAGCCAACCAAGGCGATCCAGAGGGTTCCTATATTCTAAGAATCGGCGCAGACAACCAATATGATGATTCTTACGATTTTAACTTGGACGAAGCGTTGGGCGTAACAGGTGCTTATGTACTGGCCTGGAGACCTGCTGCAAACGGAAAAGGAGTTTTGGCCTACCGTCACGATGGGTCGGCAGAAGGTGTTGCCGGTCAACAAGGTTTCTTTGCCCTTATTGATTTAGAAGCTAGGTCCGCTACCCAAATTACCGACATTCCTTATACTGCAGACTTTTACTTGTTCCAATACCAAGGATTTGCCGTAGATGGAACAGAAATTTACCTTACAGAAGCTCCTGTAGGACAAAATGGAAATATCTATGTTGTAGATACTGAAACTGGGGCAGTAACCCAGGGAGCGGAGCTCATCAATGCCGTGGGAAGCCACTTTATCGGCGCTTGGTAACCCTCTCTAAAGCAATAATTATATTAAAATTCCGTGGGAGCTATTTCTCCCACGGGATTTTTAAGATTTAAAAAGTTTTATAATAGATTAGGTGGAATGGAATTATATCCCGTTTGAAACTTTAATCAAAAGCAATAATTTTGAAATCCTGATTACATAACAGATCCATTAACATCTTTATAAGTCATAAATTTATAAAGCATGGTAGTTTACTTAAAAAAATCTCATTAGAACCAAAATGAAAACACATACTATAAAATCCTTCCTTCTTGGTATTGTTACCATACTTGCCGCCTCAAACACCATGGCACAACAAGGGGATACGGATAATCCTTTTATGGACAGGAACTATTGGGCCTCAAAGCCCACAATAGCCGATATTGATGCTAAAATTGCACAGGGACATCCAATCACCGAGGCAAATTCTGGTGGATTTGACCCTACCACCTTTGCTATTTTTGGAGGAAATCCCGTAACCACGATTGCTCACCTTGTCGACAATGGAAATGATGTAAACAAGCGCACCCATGACTCTCGGACCTATATTTTTTGGGCAGCTTCAAGGGGTGACCTGGAAGTAATGCAGTACTTGGTTGAAAAAGGAGCCAAATTGGATTTAAAGGACTCCCATGGATACTCCGTGACGCAGTTTACCGCAGCGGGAGGTCAAACCGACCCAAAAATCTATGATTTCCTTATTGAAAACGGAGCAGACCTTAAAAATGAAAAAGATCATGATGGTCGCAACGTACTTTTGGTGGCAGCGCCAAGGGCAAAAAATTTGGACTTAATCGATTATTTTGTCAGCAAAGGGCTAAGCCTTGAATCTACAGACGATCACGGAAACGGTATTTTCAATATAGCGGCCCAAGGTGGTAATATTGAAATATTAAAGGCTTTGGTCGCAAGAGGAGTTTCAACGGAAAAAAATTCCAACACCAATGAAAATGCAATCCTTTTTGCAAGTCGTGGTGGAAGAGGAAGCAGCAATGGAATGGAAGTATTCAAGTATTTGGAAAGCCTGGGACTCAACCCTAATGTTACTTCCAAAAGCGGAACCACTCCGTTGCACAACCTATCGCGCTCTTCAGATAATCTTGCTATTTACCAGTATTTTATAGACAAAGGCGTGAATCCCAACACAGCAGACGAAGAAGGCAATACCCCATTGTTGAACGCTGCCTCTCGCAACAAGTTGGAAGTCATCAAATTTTTGGCCGAAAAAACGAATGACATCAACCACGCTAACAATGAAGGACATTCAGCATTGACCCTTGCCATTCAGGATAACAGTGGCGAAGTTGTTGATTATCTCATTTCCAAAGGAGCCAAGACAGCTGTTTTAGATAAAGACGGAAATACGCTTGCCTATTACCTTTTCTCGGCAAGGGGCAACACCCGTGATTTTGATGATAAGGTAAGCGCGTTGCGCAAAGCAGGGCTAGATTTTACACAATCCCAGCCAGACGAAAGAACGGTTTGGCATTTGGCTATGGACAAGAACGACTTAAATCTCCTTAAAAAAGTGCAAGCTTTTGGAGCCGATATCAATGCAAAGGATGGGCAAGGCAATACCGTTTTGCATTATGCCGCAATGAAATCAAGTGACACGGACATTCTTAAATATCTTATTGCCAATGGGGCTGATGTTAATTCAACCACCGAATTTGGTGAAACCGCATACGAATTGGCCCAAGAAAATGAGCTTTTGGCCAAAAACAATGTGAGTTTGGATTTCCTTAATTAAATATAAATATGAAGAGATTAATATATCGAACTTCCGCTATAATCGTACTAGCTGTAATCTTTTTGACATCATCATCCTATAGACAGGCTCCCACTACGGTATCCTATAAGTGCATGATACAGATGGCCAACTATACGGGTGAAAAAGCCTATGTGGTTGTTTCTTTGATGAATGCTGAAGGAGATTATGTTAAAACCCTGTATATGCAAGGGGATGACCCAGAATGGTTCCCCGACCTAAAAGATTGGTGGGGTTTTAGCCATGGTACAAATGAGAATATTGATGCCATTACAGGCGCTACTGTGGGCAATGGTGAAAGAAACATTATTTCGTTATCCGTTGATGCTTCACAAGTTGACAGCGGATACAAAATCCGTTTTGAATCAGCAGTGGAAAATCAGGAATACTATACCGTTGATGCCGAGATAGACCTCAATTCAGCTACTATTAGGAACAAAGTTGATGGAAAAGGCTATATCCGGTACATTCGGATGGTGCCCAATTAATATTCTATGACACTTTCGATATGGCGCTATAGCCACTTGATTCTGGCACTCGTGTCATCCTTGTTTCTGTTGGTCGCATCAATTACAGGGGTAATCTTGGCCGTGGAACCCATATCGAACAAAATACAGCCCTATCGCATAGCTGATGCTGATGAGCTTACTTTGGCCGAGACACTGACGAACCTAAATGCAAAATACGATGAGATTCTTTCTATCTCGCGTGACCGTAATGGGTTCATCAGTGTCTCGGTTATAATTGAAGGTGAAAGCAAGCAATTTTATGTAAATCCCTCCTCAGGTGAAGCGTTGGGACCACTCATTGAAAAGGCACCAATTTTTCAGTTCAGCACCAACCTACACCGTTCACTGTTTCTAAAATCTACAGGGCGGCTCTTAATTGGACTTGTATCCTTTTTGCTGTTTTTGATTGCCGTTTCAGGTATTGTGCTCATCGCCAAACGCCAAGGAGGTATTCGCTATTTTTTCGCCCCAGTGGTACGTGAAAATTTTTCCCAATTCAATCATGTTGTTTATTCGCGATTAACATTATTGCCCATTCTAGTATTGTCATTGACGGGGGTATACCTGTCGTTGCTTCGCTTTAACTTGATTCCAGAGGAAAACATTGTACATGAAGTGGACTATGATTCGCTAAATGAAACGCCAATCATACCCATACAAGAATTTGAGCTCCTTCAGAATATAAAATTGAGGCAGCTACGGGAATTGGAGTATCCTTTTTCTGAGTTTGTGGAAGATTATTACACCATCCGTCTCAAGAATCGGGAAATTTTGCTCAACCAGTTTACCGGAGAGGTCATCACTGAAAAGAAAGAACCCTTGGTCACTACCATTTCCTCATGGTCCACTGTTCTGCATACCGGGGAGGGCAGTATCATTTGGAGTACGATTTTGGGATTGGGAAGTCTTTCCATCCCTTTTCTTATGGTCACCGGCTTTGTCATCTATTTTAAACGGCCCAAAATCCGCATCAAAAATAAGTTTTCCAAGAACGAGTGCGACCATATCATCTTAGTTGGAACCGAGGGTGGCACTACCCTGTTATATGCCCAAGAATTCCACAAACAATTGCTGAAATCTGGAGAAAAATGCTATTTGGGAATGATGAATGAGTATACTGTATTTCCCCAAATGAACCAACTTACCTTGATAGCAGCAACGTATGGCCAAGGTGAGGCTCCTGCAACTGCATCGAAGTTCATGCAACTCGTCAAAGAGCATCTCCAAAAACAACCCTTCTCCTATTCCGTAGTTGGATTTGGCTCTACATCCTATCCAAATTTTTGTCAATTTGCATATGAAGCATTTGACACCCTTAAAAAGTATTCAAATGCTACCGCTTTGGGCGAAGTTTTTACGGTAAACAACCAATCTTTTGAGGCGTTTTCCAACTGGGCAAATGCATGGGCCAAATCGCAAGGAACGGCACTTCGTCTTGAAAAGCCCAAAATATCCCTGCCCAAAACCCATATTTCCAATTTTGTAGTGGTGGATAGGGTTGACTTTAGCAAGGAAGACACCTTTCTACTTACGTTGAAAAATAAAAATGGTGCAAGAGCTGTTTCGGGCGACCTTCTATCCATTATACCTGAGGAAGATGGCCGTGAACGTCTTTACTCCATCGGAAATTTGGGAAAAAACACGTTGGCCGTCAGTGTCAAAAAACATCCTAAAGGTGTTTGCTCCAATTTGATGGGGCAACTTGAAAAAGGGGAAACACTATCAGCAGGCGTTGTCAACAACAGGCATTTTCACCTTCCAAAGAGCAGCAAAGAAGCCGTTTTAATTGCCACCGGAACGGGCATTGGTCCTTTTTTGGGGATGATTGCTTCCAACAATCCCAAACGAAATCTGCATTTGTATTGGGGAGGAAGGACATCTGAATCATTTGGTCTGTACCAAACTCACATTGATGAGGCACTCTCCAAAAACAAACTATATCGCTTCATACCAGCCTATTCCCGTGTGGATGATAAAAAGGTCTATGTGCAGCACTTGATTAAAAAGGATGGTGGTAAAATCGCCAAGATTTTGAACAATGGGGGTTGTGTTATGATCTGTGGGTCCATTGCAATGCAACGCGAGGTTATGACCGAGTTAGCAAAGATTTGCAGCACATATCTCAAGAAAGATTTGAGCCACTTCCAAAACCGCAAGCAAATTAAGATGGATTGTTATTAAAGTTTTAAGTTTTCCTATTTCAAAGACAAATTCAGCCCAATATTGAAATTCCAAATAAAAGCTGAATGCAATCATGTTGTAATGTGTGTCATTGACCGTGGGTAATTGATAGAAAACTGTTGGCTAACCACAAAATCAAACTGTTTAAAAGTAGAGCAATAAGAACCCCAAATCTTACCCCAACTTTTGCGCATGGATCCTAACGGTTTTTTGTAGTGTTCCGGTAGATAAGCGTGAAGCAAAAACACGATAGGATGCAACCTACTTGTTGGATTTCAATACCCCACCTCACCTATGCCCCTAACCTTATTGATGCCCCTGCCAAGAGCTTTGATGATCTTGGCCGCCATCTGTACTTTATTTGTCGGTATACTGGGGCCTTGACCTCTTGGTTGCGATGGAAACTCTTGGCATAGTCCTCCATGAGTTTCCTTGTATATTTCCTTAGCAGATTTGGGTCATTGCCTATGGCCTTTAGTTTCCTTTGGTTGGGACTGACCACTATGGAATAGAATTTTGGGTCCTTCTGCCTCAGTTTGGCCGTATTGGCATCTATTTCATCGATGACCGTTTGGGGGCTTACACTGTCGTTTTCTTGGTCAAAGAATTCCTCCCTTTGTTCGGGCGACCTATCCTCGTTTTCCTTTTCTAGATAGTCCACATAGTTCCCTACACTGGAGTTGTAGGTGCTGCCCATTTTCTGTGCCGAGATGGTAAGGTACATAAGCGTTATTTTAATTGATGTTTCAAACTTTCAAAATCCCCGATGCCCATATTGATCTTTAGATATGGCTTTCCCATCATAGGCTCAACCTTTTCAACGCTGTTGAGGATTTCATTGCAACGTTTTTTATAGCTTTCAAATTCTTTGAGTATTCTCTCGTGCTCTGTTTTCGGAACGGTGTTCCTAGGCTCCAAAAAATCCTTTCGCTCTTCCTTTAATTGGATTGGTTTAGACTTGGGTTTCCTCCCATCCTTTACATAGGCCTCGTAAAGTATCAGCATCATTTCATAGGTGGGCCGGATACTGGTCTTTTCCATGTTCTTGATAATGGCGATGATCCTATCGAACTTTTTCATCATTTGACGCTCCATCTTTTTGATACTGTCAAGGATGATCTTTGTCCCCTCCCCAAAAGGGTCAAGG
>NZ_QBTW01000026.1:0-231 GCF_003057865.1 Muricauda brasiliensis
TCTCGTAAAAGAGTCTTGACCCTAGCGGCAAGGCTCTTTTCTATTTAGGGCTATCCTGAATTAGCAACGTCACATCTCGACTTCTCTCCATGTGACAACTACAGTTCTTCATTTCTTGTCATTTCTAGTGTAGTCAAGAAATCCATGTTTCCGAACCATATTCAAACATAGATTTACATAAATCACCAAGATGACAACAAGTAAAAGGCTCTTCACAACAATAATTTCGTT
>NZ_QBTW01000027.1:0-4588 GCF_003057865.1 Muricauda brasiliensis
CCAAATATGCTCCAAGGTCTACGGTGCCGCCGTTCTCCAAGGTCAGGGTGTTGCCGCTAAGGCTCAGCGCCTGATCATCGGTGTTGGTATCTATCAAAGCTGCCAAATCAGCCAATGCCACTGAAAAGGTATTAGCATCAGAATCGGTTATTACCAAATTGGTGTTTGTTCCATCAATATCAAATGAGGTTACGGTCGTATTTGAATCTGTGAAAATATCTTTTAAACTACTTAAATCAACATTTACATTTCCTCCGTCTTCTAAGGACAGTGACAAAATATTAGTAACATCATCAAAATTAAAACCTGTTAACTGCTGATTGTCCGATGAAGTCAACTCCCATGAATCACCATCCCAAAAATAAATGGTACCAGTATTGGTGTTGACATAGATATCACCCAAATCAGCACCAGTTGGGCTAGTGGCTCCTGCGCTGGAAACACCGGTTCCTTTAAGAACTTCACAATCACATTGATCCTGAAGTGTAACGGTAGTTTGTGAAAAGGCAATTCCTGTAAAAAGAAGGAATAATAGGGATAGAATGCTCTTTTTCATGAGGTTACTATTATTGAAGGTTGTAATGCTGTAGTTTGTTGATTTACTTGTAATTTGGTCAATTGGTTTTATGTGATTTAATACACCGAATTAAACCGCATACAAAATTACCCTCGCTTTTAGGGTTGAAAAATAATTGTTGTGAACCAATGAAATAGAACTGTATAGTTCACAAATCCTGAGGTTACCTCAATATTTTTTTGGGTTTTTTTTAAGACTGTTCGTCGATAAACCCAAAAGTGGACAGGTATTTGCGTAGGTCAAATCCTACATTGTATTCACAATGAATTATAAGAAGGAGAGAGGTGAAATGATATACCATTCAAACAAAAAGCGGCTCCATTTTGGAGCCGCTTTTATATTTATCGCTATTGACTTAAAAAAGGATCATTCAAAAATAATGAACTCTGACCTTCTATTTAATTGATGTTGTTCTTCGGTACATTGTACACCATTGGCGCAATCATTCACCAAGCGGGTCTCCCCGTAACCTTCGCCTTGGAGCCTATCTGCGGCGATTCCTTTTGAAATCATATAATCCACAGTAGATTCCGCTCTTTTTTGGGACAACCAAAGGTTGTAGGCATCCACTCCCCTACTATCGGTGTGTGAATTGACCTTAATCTTAAGACTTGGATATTTTTCCATGGCCACGATAACCTTTTGAATTTCTATTTCAGCATCCGGTCTGATGTTGTATTTATTCAAATCGAAGTAAATGGTACTCAACTGTAATAATTTTGCCAAGTCATCACCAAAACCTCCCGTTACCAAATCTCGCTCTAAGTAAAAATCAACAATACGTGGTTTTCCATCGGAAATAGGCAAATATTCTTCCGAGGGCACGTATCCATCCCTTGATGCCCTCACAAAGTTTCCTTTGGAACAATCCAACATGAGTATATAGTTCCCATCGGAATCTGTTATGGTGGATGACACTTCGTTGTTTTCTTCATCTATAATCTTAACGGTTGCTCCTGCCAAAACTTCGTTGGAAATACGATCTCTTACAGTTCCTGTAATTTCTTGAATACAATCCAACACCAATGGTTCATTTTCCACAAACTCATATATGTCGTCATCTCCCATGCCCCCATCCCTGTTGGATGCAAAATACCCGGTTTTATCATCTGAATCGAAAATGAATGAAAAATCGTCCTTTGGTGTATTGACAGGTTTTCCAACATTAACCACCGGTTGGGTATAATCGTTGTACGTTATTTTTGTTGCAAAAACATCCAATCCGCCCAATCCTTGGTGACCATCTGAAGAAAAATAGAGCACTCCATCCTTAGTAATAAAAGGAAAGGTTTCACGAGCTATAGTGTTGATGTTGCTTCCCAAGTTTTTGATTGGCCCGTAAGTACCATCTCCAATAATCTCCGTCACAAAAATATCCGACTCGCCCAAACTTCCCGGCATATCGGAAACAAAGTAGAGTTTTTTGCCATCTGGGCTTAACATCGGGTGCGCCACTGAATAGGAGTCACTGTTAAAAGGAAGCTCAGTTATATTAAGCCATTCACCATCTATGTTTTCTGCGCTGTATATCTTCAATCGGATAATACCTTCCTCATCTTTCTTTTTTCTACCATCGAAAAAATTGTTCCGTGTAAAGTACATGGTAGCACCATCTTTGGTAACTACAGATGTGGACTCGTGCAATCGGGTATTAACGTCTCCTCCCAGCTTTACCACATTATTATCGGAAACACTATCTGCGTTTACTTTGTATAAATCCAAAAAGTCCCTCGCATTCCAAGTATGCCGATATCTGGCAAAGTTTCCTGTGTCGCGGTCAGAAGCAAAAATGAGTCCTTTTTCGTAGTAGGCGGCGGCAAAATCCGAGTATTTACTGTTATAGGGGAATGTTTTAACCGTGTACCGACCTGAGTTTTTCTCAATTTTGGTCATGTAATTCTCATCATAACTGGACATGGTGGAAGTCATCTGCCTAAAAGATTCCATAATCTGGGCAGCTTGATCATAATTCCCGATTGATTTCAAACTCTGTGCATATCGGAAAACATCTTCAACGGACATTTCATCGGGATATGTAGTGTTGAGCTTTGCATAAGTATCCGCCGCTTCTTGGTACTTGGCGTTAAAATAGTAGGAATTTCCCAGTCTTTTCAACAAATCGGGCGAAGTGTAACCTTTATCCAACACTTTTTTATAAATATCAATTGCAGGGCTAAAGGAATATTGGTTGTACCGCTCATCGGCCCTTTCCATAACCCTTTTTATTTGCTTATCGGGAATACTATCCTGCTGGGCGGTTACTTTTGTCCAAAATCCGCAAACGATGATCAATAATATGAGTATTCTTTTCGGCATTATAAACTATATTAAAAGAATCTTGGTGATATGGTTCTCTGGAAGGATTTCAACAATTCCAGCCTCAGGAACACTTCAAAAGACCCATCGTTGAACTGTGTCCCGCCCAACTCGGTCACTTCGCGATCATAGGCCAATCCCAACATTATCTGGTCGGTTACCTGAAAGCCAACCAAACCGCTCACCGCTGCATCCCAGCGATAGGCTGCTCCAAAACTGAACTTTTCCGCAAACAAGAAGCTCGCGGATAGATCTACCTGTAATGGCGCCCCACTCACGGCTTTTGTAAGCAGAGCTGGTTTAAATTGCAGGTCTGGTCCAATATCAAAAACGTACCCTGTGATCAGGTAAATGTTCATACGTTCTGCGGACAAAAAGTTGACGCCCTCACCAGAATTGTCGTTATCAAAATATTCCGATTCCAATACATTGGGGGCTGAAACTCCTGCATAAAACTTATCCGTATGGTAATACACACCCAAACCAAAATTTGGGGTGAATTTGTTGTCAATATTATTTTGATTGACAACCTCTTGGTCAAAATTCCTTAATCCATTAAAATCTAAATTCAACATGTTTCCTCCGGCTTTTAATCCAAACGATAATTTGGCATCCATGGATACATCGATGGTATAGGATACCACGGCGTCCAAATAGGTCTCTTGCACCACACCATCCCCAATATTATCGTTTACTATGGAAATGCCATATCCCAATCTACTGTTCCTTATGGGCGAATGAAGATTTAGCGTAAAGGTTTCCGGAGCTCCGTCCAAACCTACCCATTGCGAACGGTAGAGGCCTGCAAAACTAAGCTGTCCTCTAGATCCTGCGTAGGCTGGGTTTACACTCAAGGTATTGTACATGTATTGTGTGTACTGGGCATCTTGCTGAGCAAATAGACCCGTGGACAAGACTCCAATGAACAATAAGGTGGTTAAAAAATGTTTCTTTATCATGCTATCCAATATTGTTATCTGCTCAAGTAAATGTATTCTGAGTCCGTGAAACTTCCTTGTTCGGTCTCGTAATTAAATATGTAGAAATAAATTCCAGCTGGAAGATAATCGTTTACACTAAGTGCTGATTTACCGCGAACCCGTCCGTCGAACACATTGCTGACATTATCGTAGTCGTTGCCCACGAATACCTCAGTCCCCCAGCGATTGAAAATCTTTATTGTACTTGATTTGATGTATTCGACCCCTCTGATGAACAAAAAGTCATTTTTTAAATCTCCATTCGGCGTCAACATTTGATTTACCTCTATGGCCTCCACTTCTACAGTAACCGTTGCCGTATCACAATTATCAGGATTGCCTACTTCGCAGATGGTGTATTCAATGGTATAAGTACCTGGTTGGGTGCCTGTTGCCACCGTAACGGTACCATTATCATTAATCATAAGTTGGTTGGTTGGTGTAGAGGTCAATATTACATCGTTCAACGATACAAACTCGTCATTCAGGGTATCATTCAACAACACATCGCTACCTGCAATAACACCTCCCGAGGTACTTGCATTGTAATTATCATCTACAGCATCGATTACATTGTCTTCTCCCTGTATTACTTCTACAGTAACCGTTGCGGTATCACAATTATCTACATCCATGATATCACAAATGGTATAAGTAATGGTGTAGGTTCCTTCCTGTGTACCGGGAAGCACGCTTACACTTCCATCGTCGTTCA
>NZ_QBTW01000028.1:0-496 GCF_003057865.1 Muricauda brasiliensis
AGCCAATACGGTAAATGGTCCATCACCGCGCAACACGGTTGGTAAATCTCCGTCGGCTGCGGTTAGTGCGGCCACCAAGTTTTGTAGATTTTCATTTCCCATGGCCAAATCTGTAATGGGAACAAGGATAATGTCGGCCAATTCGTCCAAAATGGCTTGAGGTAATAGCACCTTATCTATTACGTGAACCACCCCGTTGGAAACCTCGATGTCGGCATCAACCACTTGGGCAGGAACATCGGTAGCATCTTGAATAAATACATCACCATCGATTACCACTTGTAAGGAAGAACCTTGAAGAGTAGTAAGACTCATACCATCGGTTAAATCTGTGGAAAATGCAGCATCGGCCACTACGTGATAAGTAAGAATTACAGCAAGTAAATCTTGCAATTGTTGTGAACTAAAGTCATCGAGCGAATCAAAACCATCCAATTGGGCAAGCAAATCGTTGAATGCTTCGTTGGTCGGGGCAAATACGGTAAATGGTCCTTCA
>NZ_QBTW01000029.1:0-20182 GCF_003057865.1 Muricauda brasiliensis
TGATCTCGGCATTGTCATCGGTCTTGGCCTGATCGATGTACTTGGCCAGTTTGTCAAAGGACCCTTCGTGGATCACGGCAGTGATAAAATTGCCCATGTCCTCCGGGGAGCCCGGTTTGTTGAAGGAGGCGATGTCCTTTTTGACCAGTTCCAGTATCTCATCTGCAGTGGACTTTGGCAGGTACACCCTTGATGCCGCACTACATTTCTGTCCCTGGAACTCAAAGGCCCCACGGCTGATGGCCGTGGCCACCTGTTGCGGTTTGGCGGTCGGGTGCGCAATGATGAAATCCTTCCCGCCGGTCTCGCCCACGATGCGCGGATAGGTCTTGTACTTGTGGATGTTGTTCCCGATCTGCTTCCAAAGGTTCTTGAACACGTTGGTGGAACCGGTAAAATGTATGCCCGTAAAGTCCGGGCTGTCCAACACGGTGTCGGATATCATAACGGGGTCCCCGTAGACCACGTTGATAACGCCGTCGGGCAGTCCGGCCTCCTTGAAGACATCGACGATCACCTTGGCGGAATAGATCTGGCTGTCGCTGGGCTTCCAGACCACCACGTTGCCCATCATGGCCGCACTGGCGGGAAGGTTCCCTGCAATGGCGGTAAAGTTGAACGGGGTGATGGCATAAACGAAACCTTCCAGCGGACGGTACTCGACGCGGTTCCAGATGCCCTCGGAGGATTCCGGCTGTTCGCCATAGATCTGTGCCATGTACTCCACGTTGAAACGTAGAAAGTCCACGATCTCACAAGCGGAATCGATTTCGGCCTGATAAATGTTTTTGGACTGGGCCAGCATGGTGGCGGCGTTCATCTTTTGGCGGTATGGCCCCGCAATGAGCTCGGCGGCCTTAAGGAAGATGGCGCATCGCTGTTCCCAAGTGAGGTCGGCCCAGGCTTCCCTGGCTTCCAGACAGTTGGCGATGGCCTGCTCCACGTGGGTCTTCTCGGCCAAGTGGTAGTGTCCCAGAATGTGCTTGTGGTCGTGCGGGGGCGACATGGGCCTGGTGTTGCCCGTTCTTATCTCTTCGCTTCCGATGTAAAGAGGAATGTCAACCTCACTATCGTAAAACGCCTTGTATTGTTTGAGTACTTCTTCTCGTTCGGGAGAACCTGGAGCGTAGCTTAGTACAGGCTCATTGTATGCTGTTGGAACTTGAAAAAATCCTTTTCCCATAGAAATGTTTTTAATTATTAAACAATTCTACCAAAGGTAATGAAACCTATAAGGATTTTAAAATAGCCTGAATCAGTTTATGGCAAACGGCGCGGCGAACTTAAAGGTAGGTATATCCACCTCAAATTCGTTGGCATTGGTAAAGTTGACCATCTGGTAGTGTCCTCGCATGGCTCCAACGGGTGAAGCTAAAAGGCATCCAGAACTATAGGTGTGCGATTTACCGGGTTTAATCACGGGTTTTCTGCCTATTACGCCTTCTCCATCAATGGTCTCCATGTCCTTAAGGGCATCGAATACGTCCCAGTGCCTTGCGGTAAGCTGTACGGTGTCCTTACTCAGATTTTCTATGGTTATGGTATATCCGAATGCATAATGCACTTTATAATTCTTAAAGAATGTGCCTTCAAAAGAGGTGCGTACCGATACTTTTATTCCTTTGGTTACCTGTGTAAACATAACTATCAATAGGTTAAACCGCTTCCTGCAAACGTGACTATAATCGTGAAAAAGGCCAAGATCATAAATACCGTGTTCAAAAAGATGTATTTCACAATAGTTTTAAATCTTCCTTGTCCGTAGAATTTTCGCATTGCCTTATATAGGTAAAAGGCGAAAATCAACAGAAAAATCCCTGAGCTACTTATATCGAATATGGTATCCAATGTAAGGCTAAGGATGAGCAAGATAAACAAGAGCGACTGATTGTGGAAACTAAAAATAAGATGATCGGTGTAGGTATAATTTTTTCTGATGTACACCAACCAAATGAAGATGGTGAACACCGGCATAAAGAAGAAAATGACAAAAGGGAGCTTGGAAATTGTTTCGTTGACCCAGCTACCAGGTTTACTTATCACCTTTAAAATACTGTTGGCCATATTAAAGGCCATTTTGTTGGATCGACTGCTTTCAATTTGATATTTGGCCCTCGCCTGCTCAAAATTGAACAAGGTATCCTGTTTGATTGCATGTCCAAAAAATTCTGTTTTGCTAAGAAACTTTTCTGTTCCCGATTCACTTTCTAGAGTTTTGAAATAACCCGAAGGGTCATTGGTCATGAAAGAGTCCTTTTTTTGTTCTTGTTCTTGAATACCGTTTATAAAAACCCCTAAGGAGTCCAAGCCACCAAGTTGTTTGGAAAGCTTAGGGTTGACGTTTTCGATGGAATCAAGGTTGTGGATACCTGTCAAAATATCTGGATTTGACCTTTGTAGGGAGTCTAGGGTTTTTTGCGTGTTGGTAGTTTGTTTTTTCAAGGCTACACTGTCAATTTCAAATCCTCCTTTATCTGTATTGAACTTAAATGGTGAACCGTTGAATATGGTGCCGTCATATTTTTGGGCGTCTTGGTCCCAAGTATCAAATTGGCTATTGTAGGTGAACATCAAAAAATAGAGGAAAGCCAAGCTCAGCAAAAAACGAAACGGGTTTGTGTAGGTTATCCGTTTTCCGTTTACGTAGTCCTTGGTAATTCTACCCGGTCTTAATAAAAGAGCATAAAGCGTTTTTAGGAGCTTGGAATCATAATTGATCAGTCCAGAAAAGAACTCATCAACAAAATCCTTGAGCGTAAGTTTTTTGGTGCTGTTGGCCTGGGAACAATTGGGGCAATATTTATCACTGATGTCGAGGGGATGTCCACAGTTTAGACATTCAACGCCTCTAAACTTTAATTCGTAGCGACCCTTGGTGATCAAACCATCTTTTTTGCCCATGTCCTTCGAGGATTTGGGCCTAAAGATAATTAATTGCTGATATTTTGGGAGTTTGTGGAGCCTATACCTATTATACTGTCATACATATCACCAAAATCTCGATAATATACCAATATAAGGTAGTTGTTTTCGGTAAAATGAAAATTGCCACTTACCACATTGGGTTCGATGGTACCGTCTTCCCGTTGGATAACATATTTATAGTTGTAAAACCCTTGCTTCATTAAAAGGGTTGCCTCAAACTTTCCGGTTTCCTCGTTGAATATCATTTTGTTTTCATCGGTCAACCCATAATTATTGAACTTTCCGATAACGTACACATCGTCCAGTCCTATCAAATCGGTGTACGGCAAACTAAAATGAACCTTGGAATATTCTGCCTCTCTTGAAACATCCTCCCCTTGGAGGGTCCTTACCACAAAATCGCCATTAATGTCCGGAAAATAGGTGTACTCTTGGTCGAACCGATATTCATTGGTGAACAGATAGTGGTGGTACACGTCACTCATCTCAATTCTGGAAATGGCAAATGTTGGGGAGCGAAGGTCTTTAGTGTCGAAGTTCAGGTACTCGTTGCCACCAAAAAAACTCGTTTCCTCATTGTACTTGTACACGAGTTCCGTGCCAATGGTAAATTGTGGTTTGATGTTATAAAGAGTCGTGGACCATTGGTGGTTCTGTATGATGGCGACCTTGACTTCCTTTTTGGGATTTACCACATTGAAGCCGGCAGTGTTGATATTGAACTGTACTACTTGTTTGGTGTTGATAAAGTTAAAATCCCTGGACCGCTTTACGGTGCCTGCAACGGAGACCGCATTCCGGTAAACCACAAACCTTCTGGAAAATTGAAGGTCGCCGTAACTATTGTAGATTTCCAGTACAAAATTGCCGCTGACCGTTAATCTAACGTTCTCGTTGGGGATGGAAAGGCGATAATTGGAGTAGGGCTGAAGGGTGGTGTAGCTGTTCTCGTAGTCGATGATCCGTTGGTTGTCCGCACCGGAAAGATATTGTGATTTTAATAATTGGGAAGGTGTCCAATCGTAATCACAATGAACAATTTTGTAATAGTAATCTTGTTCGTTGGCCAAGATGTCATCGAACTCCAAAGTCATTGACTCTCCGAGCTGTATTACCGGAAACTGGTCTTCCGTTGGACCTTTAAAAATCACCGATTTTATATTTTCCGGGGGATTTACTTCCTCCATAACCTGTCCGGAAACTGAGGGCATCACCAGTCCCGTCAGAAAAAGAATGTAGGCAAATCGCATCAAGGGCATAATTTTAAGTAAAGGTAAGCAAAAAGTAAGCCAAGGGAATTAAGCTCGTCATAATCCCAATTTTATGGTTAATTATTATGAAAACAATCCTTTTAGTACTATTTTTGCGTTCGATTTTGATAACAAAAGGTCTACAATAATATGTCTAAAGACATCCGGATTAAAAAGGGGTTGAATATCAACCTCGTCGGGGCGGCAGAGCAGACTATTTCCAAAGCCGTTACAAGTAACGTTTACGCCCTGAACCTAGATGATTTCCACGGAATCACTCCAAAAATGTTGATAAAACAAGGGGAAGAGATAAAAGCGGGCGAACCCCTCTTTTATAACAAGAACAACGAAGAAATGCACTTCGTATCCCCGGTAAGCGGAGAGCTTGTGGAAATTGTTAGGGGAGCAAGGAGGCGAATCTTAACACTAAAAATTCTTGCTGATAAAGAACAAGATTACGTAATCAATAAGGTGCCGGATTTGGATACGGCAGATGGTGAGGCCATTAAATCTTACCTGTTGCAATGTGGGGGATGGCCTTTTATTAAGCAAAGACCTTACGATGTGATTGCTGATCCCAGTGCCACTCCAAAAGCAATATTCGTTTCTGGATACGCAACTGCACCATTGTCGGCAAATCCTGATTTTGTGCTTCAGGATAAGGAGCAGGAAATTCAAGCGGCTGTTTTGGCATTGGGCAAAATGACCCCGGGGAAAATACATGTAACCGTTGGGAAATCCAACAGGTCTCCGTTCAATAATATTAAAGGGATAGAGCTTCATAAAATTTCTGGTCCTCACCCAGCTGGTTTGGTAGGTACGCAAATCAATAGAATTGATCCTGTGAACAAAGGTGAGGTGGTGTGGACGCTATCTCCGCAGGATATGGTAATGTTGGGAGAACTGCTTTTGACAGGTAAGTTCAATGCGGAGCGAATCGTGGCATTGGCCGGTTCTGTTGTAAAGCAACCTAAGTATTACAAGACAAAAATCGGAGCTGAAATCTCCACTTTCCTTTATGCGAGTGGTGTCAATGAAGATAGGTTTAGGTTGATAAACGGAGATGTCCTCACAGGTTCCAAAACCAATACAGAGGGCTACCTTGGATTCTACAATAATACTGTGACGGCTATTCCCGAAGGAGACGACTACGAGTTTTTTGGTTGGAACAAGCCCGTGTTCAATAAGATTTCATCTACAAGGGCATTGACCTTTTCTTGGTTGCAGCCCAATAAAAAATATGACTTGGATACCAATACCAACGGTGAGCATAGGGCTTTCGTGGTAACAGGCAGGTACGAAGAGGTGTTCCCTCTGGATATATACCCGCTTCAATTGTTGAAGGCCTGTATGGTGAAGGATTTGGACGAAATGGAGCAATTGGGACTTTACGAAGTGGCTCCTGAGGATTTCTCTTTGACAGAATTCATATGCATATCAAAACAACCACACCAACAAATAATCAGGGAAGGATTGGATTTGTTGCAAAAAGAACTTGGATAATATGGGCATGAAAGAAAAATTACACGACTTAAAAGTAAAGTATCAGGGCAAAAAAATGGCTCCGGCCTTCAATGCGCTGCATACTTTTCTTTATATGCCGAACGAGACTACCCATTCTGGGGCGCACGTTCGAGCTGCCGATGATTTGAAACGTACCATGAACACGGTAATCATGGCTTTGGTGCCATGTTTGTTGTTCGGAATGTTCAATGCAGGGTATCAACATTACTCCGCCATCAACGGTTTTCCAGAGAGCTTTTCTCTTTTTGACCACTTCTTGACATGGGACAACTTTTGGATTGGTGTTACTACAGTTTTGCCGTTGGTAATTGTATCCTATGGAGTTGGTTTGGCGATTGAATTTTTGTTCGCTGTAATCAAAGGTCACGAAGTGGAAGAAGGATACCTGGTAACAGGGATGTTGGTTCCATTAATTGTTCCTGTAGATACTCCTCTTTGGATGTTGGCCATAGCCGTAGCGTTTGGTGTTGTGATCGGGAAAGAAGTTTTCGGAGGTACCGGAATGAATATATTGAACCCCGCACTTACTATTCGTGCGTTCTTGTTCTTTGCTTATCCAACTTGGATGAGTGGTGACAAGGTATGGGTTCACGAAGGAGTAGAAAGAGCTGGAACGGCAGACGCTATTTCTGGAGAAACTGTTCTAGGTTCCCTGGCTCAGGGCTCTGATTATGCCTATTCGTTGGCCGATATGTTCTACGGATTTATTCCTGGTTCCGTTGGTGAAACATCGACCTTGTTGATTCTGCTCGGAGCACTTTTCTTGATTTTCACGAAAATAGCCTCTTGGAGAATTATGGTAAGTGCCGTAGTGGGTGCTTTAGTGATGGGTCTTATTTTCAACGGTGTTGTGGATGCTGGTTGGTTGCCGGAATATAGTAAGTTCTATGCGCTAATGAGTTTTCCTTACTGGCAGCATTTGTTGGTAGGTGGATTGGCTTTCGGTATCGTATTTATGGCTACCGACCCTGTAACGGGTTCACAGACCAATAAAGGAAAATGGTACTACGGTTTCTTTATAGGATTACTTTCAGTAATGATCAGGGTGTTCAACCCAGGTTATCCAGAGGGAGTGTTCTTGGCCATCTTGCTGATGAACGTGTTTGCACCTACCATTGATCATTACGTGGTAAGGGGTAACATTAAAAAGAGATTGAAACGATTTAAGACAGCAACCATCTATCCAAAATCTTCGGACGAGGTTGATACACTAAAAACGGAAACAGCTTAATTATGGCAATCAATACAGAAAAAAATAGCTACACTGTAGTATTCGCAGTCTTAATGGTTGTTGTTGTGGGTTCGCTATTGGCATTCGTTGCATCTGGCCTTAAGCCTATGATCACCGAAAACCAGCGATTTGAAAAGCAACAGAATATCCTTTATGCCATGGGTGTTAATGATAATGAAGGCGATAGTGATGTGAGCTTTGTTCCAACTACCGAGGTAGAAGAGGCATTTTCAAAGTACATTACGCAGCAATTGGTCGTGAACGGTACGGAAGCATCAGAAAAGGATAATGCATATTTGATTGAGGTGCAGAAAGAATTGGTCAAAGTCAAAAATGGTGAAGAAGGAGAACTTCCGTTGCTTGTAGGCGAGAAGGATGGAGAAAAGTATTATATCATTCCAATGTACGGAAAAGGTCTTTGGGATGCCATCTGGGGATATATTTCGGTCGACAATAATATGGTGGTCAAAGGTGTGTTCTTCGATCACGCGGGAGAAACCCCTGGTCTCGGGGCCAACATCAACCAACGCTTTTTTATGGATGACTTCAAAGGTGAATCCATTATGGATGGCAACACCTATGAAGGTATAGCTGTAGCGAAAGGTAATAACGACCCGTTGAACAACGACAAAGATGATAATCAAGTAGATGCTTTGGCAGGAGCTACCATTACCGGTAACGGTGTTACCGCTATGATAAAGGAAAGCCTAAAGCTATACAAACCTTATTTACAAACTCTTAGAACCAATTAATATGGCGCTACTATCAAAAAAAGATGCAAATCTTATAAAAGATCCGTTGGCGGACAACAACCCTATTACCATTCAGGTATTGGGTATCTGTTCAGCGCTAGCGATTACTGCGGAGCTCAAAGCTTCCGTAGTGATGGCGATATCGGTATTGTTCGTACTTGGCGTAGGTAACGTTGTTATATCATTATTGAGGAACATCATACCTGCAAAAATTAGAATTATCGTACAATTGGTGGTAGTTGCCGCTTTGGTGATTATCGTGGATCAAGTACTGAAAGCTTTTGCCTATGACCTCAGTAAAACCTTATCGGTATTTATTGGTCTGATTATTACCAACTGTATCATCATGGGGCGTTTTGAAGCTTTTGCTTTGGGTAACGGTCCTTGGAAATCTTTCTTGGATGGTATTGGTAATGCCTTGGGTTATGGTGTAATTTTGGTAATAGTTGGTTTCTTTAGAGAACTATTGGGTTCCGGAACACTTTTCGGAATGAAGGTGTTGGGCGATCCGATCGCCAAAACAGGACTGTATTCCATCGGCTATGAGAACAACGGTTTTATGATTATACCCCCGGCGGCATTGATTGTAGTGGGAATTATAATATGGGTACAACGTTCTCGAAACAGAGCATTAATTGAAGAAGCATAAACTGAGGAAGCATGTTAGAGCATTTAGAATTATTTTTTAGATCAATCTTCGTAGACAATATGGTGTTTGCGGTCTTTTTGGGAATGTGTTCCTATTTGGCCGTATCCAAGAAAGTTTCCACAGCTGTTGGTTTGGGAGCTGCAGTAATATTTGTTTTGGGTGTAACGGTTCCGTTGAACTGGCTTTTGGATCAATACCTTCTTCAGGAGGGAGCATTGGTTTGGTTAGGGCCGGAATATGCGGATTATGACCTAGGTTTTTTATCCTTTATCCTATTTATTGCGACCATTGCAACAATGGTTCAATTAGTTGAGATAGTGGTGGAGAAATTTTCACCTTCTCTTTATAACTCTTTGGGTATTTTCTTGCCCTTGATAGCTGTTAACTGTGCCATTTTGGGAGGTTCGCTTTTTATGCAGGCGAGGGAAATCCCAAATATAGGGTTGGCGCTGAATTATGGAATCAGTTCCGGTATTGGATGGTTCTTGGCTATTTTGGCCATTGCGGCAATTAGGGAAAAAATCAGGTATTCCAATGTACCGGCACCATTGCGCGGTTTGGGAATCACTTTTATAATCACAGGTTTAATGGGTATTGGTTTCCAAAGTTTTGGAGGTATGCTTACGGGTGATAACGAGCCGCCAGAGGAAGCCCAGACCACTACCGTTGAAACCAAGGAAGATAAAAAAATCAAAAAGGAGATTGAAGATAAAGAAAAAGCAATCTCTTATAACGAAGCCATAAACAAATAGAAGATGATATTAGCCGCAAGTACCGGAGGTACTATTCTAATTACCGTAGTAGCGTTTCTTGTTTTGTTGTTGATTTTGGTGGCACTCTTGCTGTTCACCAAAGAAAAACTATCTCCATCAGGACCAGTTACGATAACCATTAATGGTGAAAAAGAATTGGAAGTTGGTTCAGGAGGGTCTTTGTTGTCAACCTTGGGTAACCAAAAAATATTCTTGCCATCCGCATGTGGTGGAGGTGGAACCTGTATCCAGTGTGAATGTCATGTACTTTCCGGAGGAGGGGAAGCCTTGCCGACAGAAACACCTCACTTTTCAAAAAAGGAATTGAGCGAGGGTGCCCGTTTGGCCTGTCAGGTTAAGGTAAAGCAGGACATGAACATCACTATTCCAGAAGAGGTATTTGGTATCAAAAAGTGGGATGCCAAAGTGGTTCGTAACTATAACGTGGCCTCTTTTATCAAGGAGTTTGTGGTTGAGATTCCAGAAGATATGAACTATAAGGCAGGTGGGTATATCCAAATTGAGATTCCACCTTGCGAAGTAAAATATTCGGATATTGACATTACCGCTCACCCAGAAGAACATGAGACACCAGACAAGTTTCAAGCTGAGTGGGATAAGTTCAACCTATGGCCATTGGTAATGAAGAATCCTGAAACTGTTGAAAGAGCCTATTCCATGGCCTCTTACCCAGCAGAAGGAAGAGAGATTATGCTAAACGTTCGTATTGCTACCCCGCCTTGGGATCGTAATAAAAATGGATGGATGGATGTGAATCCAGGTATTGCCTCTTCATATATCTTTAGTTTGAAGGAAGGTGATCCCGTAACCATTTCCGGACCGTTCGGTGAATTCTTTATTAACGAGTCCGAAGCAGAAATGCTTTACGTAGGAGGTGGTGCCGGTATGGCGCCAATGCGTTCTCACTTGTACCACTTGTTCAAAACATTAAAGACCAATAGAAAAGTTACGTATTGGTATGGAGGTCGTTCCAAAAGAGAATTGTTCTATATTGATCATTTCAAGCAATTGGAAAAGGATTTTCCTAACTTCAAATTCTATATGGCACTTTCAGAACCAATGGAAGAAGATAACTGGAAAGTTAAAGAGAATATTGATGCTGAAGGAGATGGTTTTGTTGGATTTATTCACAACTGTGTTATCGATAACTACTTGAACCATCACGAAACTCCAGAAGATATTGAACTATATTTCTGTGGACCACCATTGATGAACAAAGCTGTTCAGAAAATGGGCGAGGACTTTGGTATTCCAGATGAGAATATCAGGTTTGATGACTTTGGAGGATAATCCGAAACATATAATCACCTCGAGCATTGTCGAGAGGAATTTATAAAACCAAACCGATGCTCAAGCATCGGTTTTTTTGTTGCCTATGGGAAGAGAATTAACAGAACAAGAATTGCACAACTTGGCCATGAACATAGTGGGTAGGGAACTGGAGTCTGATGGTTTTGAATTTATGGCCATCAACAGTAAGCTCAAAAAGAACCCGCAGTATGTGTGCCTTAAAGAAAAAGTGCTACATTTTATTGTGGTGCGCAATGTGGAATTTCCCCTCAATCCGCGAGAATATGATGAAGAATTGATGCGCACCGTTAAGGATCACGCCGAGAAATTCGAGGCAAGGACCTATTTTGCCGGAGTTGGACTATCCAATGCATCGGACAGGACGGAACCATTGTATTTGGATGAAGAATATGTAGTGGACTACCAAGGATTAATAGAGATATAGATGAGAAAGATTATACTGTTGTTGGGATGGGTTGTATTGTTTGTTGCTTGTAATCAAAAGAATGAGCAGGTCAAGAACCAAGCTTGGGGCAATGCCCTGGGCACCACGTATTCCATTATTTATATTGCCGATAAGGAACTGGATTATCAACAGGAGATAGATTCTGTTTTTCAGGTGCTCAACCGATCTATGTCCACCTATATCCCTTCTTCCGATATTTCCAAGATCAATGAAGGGGATTCCACGATTGTGGTGGATGAGATGTTCAAGGAAGTTTTTGATGTTTCAAGTAAAGTATATAAGGCTTCAAACGGCTATTTTGACCCTACTATCGGTGTTTTGGTCAATGCATGGGGATTTGGTCCGGGTGAGCAGATACAGCTCGACAGCCTTCGCGTGGATAGCTTATTGGGCTATGTTGGATGGGAAAAGGTAAAGCTAAATTCAGATAATACCATCAGTAAGACCCATCCATCCATCCGATTTGATTTTAACGCAGTGGCCAAAGGTTATGCAATAGATAGGCTAGGGGCCATGTTGGATGCCAAAGGTATCGAGAATTACCTCGTTGAAGTAGGGGGCGAAGTGCTGGCCAAGGGTACCAATCTGGATTCAGGGAAACAATGGACGGTCGGTATTGATGACCCTCAGGTGGAAACAGGCCGTGAATTGAAACAAATTGTTTCCTTGGAGGATATGGCGATGGCTTCATCCGGAAATTACAGAAAGTTTCGGGTAGATCCTGAGACTGGTGAGAAGTACGTACATACCATCAACCCGAAAACCGGATACACGAAAAACTCCAATGTGTTGGCCACAAGTGTGGTGGCAAAGACCTGTGCCGTTGCCGATGCTTATGCAACAACCTTTATGGCGATGGATTTGGAGGAGTCCAAAAAAGTGCTTGATAATCATAATGAGTTGGAGGCGTATATCATCTATTTGGATGAAAACGGCGAGACTAAGGAATTTTTTACTTCTGGTTTTGAGGCTCTGGTCAAAAAATGATCATTTCCGAACCAAGGGGATAATTTCGCCTTTCGCCAATCGATATTTTTCAACATCTTCCTTTGGAAGGGTGTTGGTGTAATCCACTTCTTCCACTGTGAAACCTATGCTGCGAAGCTTATCAAAATAGTCCCTGCCATAAATGCGGACATGATCGTATTGACCAAAAATACGGGCACGCTCTTTTTTATCGATAATGGTGTCATCTTCAAAGGTCTTTTCCCTTTTCAGGTCTTGTGGAATTTGAAAGATGCCCCATCCGCCCGGTTTCAGTACACGGTAGAGTTCTTGCATGGCCTTAGTGTCATTCGGGATATGTTCCAGAACATGGTTGCATAAGATGACATCAAAGGAATTATCGGAAAAGGGTAGGTTGCAGATATCCGCCTTTACATCCGCCAAAGGTGAATTGAGGTCGGTAGTGGTGTAATCTAGATTGTCCAACTTTTTGAATCGGTTGTAAAACGCCTGTTCAGGCGCGAAGTGGAGCAATTTTATAGGTTTGCTGAAGAACTCGGTTTCATCCTTTAAATACAGCCACAATAAGCGGTGCCGCTCCAAGGATAGGGTAGAAGGAGAGAGTACGTTCTCCCTGGGACTTTCATATCCGTAGGGAAGAAAACTTTTAAAGCTCTTACCGTCAATCGGGTCGGTGAATTTATTTCCCTTTAGGAAAAAGGCAATCAATGGACGTACCCAATAGCTTAATCGGATAAGTAAAGGCCTAGGAATTAGATTGAGGAAGTATTTAAAAATTTTTGACACGAATCACACGGATTTTCACCAATTGGATTTATAGTATTACTCTTTTGTAGGATAAGTTATCCTAACCAAAATTTACAATTAGCCCCAACTTCATTTTAGAAGCTGCGAGATAGTTTAAGGTCTGTTTTACATGGGCACTGTTGATCTTTTCCACTGCTTTGAGCTCCAATATTATTTTGTCGTCTACTAAAAAGTCAGCGAAATAGTGGTGTTTCAAGATGTTGCTTTTATAGGTGATATTGAATTTAGCTTCTTTTTGATATGGAACACCGTTGGACTTCAGTTCCAATTCCAATGCTTCTCCATAGACTGCTTCACTGAATCCTTTACCAAGTTCGTTATGGATTTCCATGCATAGGCCAATGATGAAGTAGGACTCATTTTTATAAATGATTTGGGACATTTATTTGAGTAATTGGTGAAATTCGTGTCAATATAAAAAATACTTACACTAAAGCACCAACTTTTTGCTTCGGAACTCATCCTCTTCATCGCTGGTAATGTCCAACGCCTCGTAAATATATTGAAAAGTGGATAGGAGTTCTGGTTTCCCGTCCACAAGGGCCACATCGTGCTCAAAGTGGGCGCTCGGCTTTCCATCCGCAGTAAGTATCGTCCAACCATCCTTCAGTTGCTTTATCCGTCTTGTGCCCATGTTGATCATGGGTTCGATGGCCACAACAGTTCCGTTTACAAACTTTTTACCGCGTCCTCTTTTACCGTAGTTCGGCATTTGAGGGTCTTCATGTAGTTCACGGCCCAAACCGTGCCCAACCAATTCGCGAACAACACCGTAGCCATGGTCCTCGGTATATTTTTGGATGGCATATGCTACATCGCCCACACGGTTGCCCAGTGTGAACTCTCTTATCCCTAAGTAAAGTGATTCTTTGGTGACCTTGAGCAATTTTTTGGTTTCTTCGGCTACCTCACCAACTTCAAAGGTGTAAGCGTGGTCGCCATGAAAGCCATTTTTAACGGCTCCACAATCCACCGAAACAATATCCCCATCTTTCAATTCTTCGTTTCCCGGTATTCCGTGCACGACTTGCGCATTTGGGCTCCAGTTTAGTGTGTTCGGAAAATCGTACATGCCCAAAAAGCCGGGTACGGCTCCTTGCTCACGGATAAATTCCTCGGCCATTTTATCCAACTTTAGCGGATTGGCCCCAGGCTTGATTTCCTTGGCCAACATGCCCAACGTTTTGGATACCACCAAAGCGCTTTCGCGCATCAACTCAATTTCCTCTGCTGTCTTTACTTGAATCATAGCCGCAAAGATAAATTGATTCTATGGATTTTAAAGAATGTTTGCTTAAACCAATGATTTTTGTGTCATCAATTCGGGTTGTGGTACACCGATCATTTTAAGAATGGTAGGTGCAATATCTCCCAAAACACCGCTCTTCACCGCTTTGATATCGTTGTCAACCAAAATAAGTGGCACTGGGTTGGTGGTGTGCGCCGTGTTAGGGCTACCATCGGGATTGATCATGGTATCGCAGTTTCCGTGATCGGCAATTACGATAGTGGAATAGCCGTTTTCCAGACCGGCCGTAATCACGTCCTTGGCACATTGGTCAACGGTTTCACATGCCTTAACGGCTGCTTCCATGACACCGGTGTGCCCTACCATATCCGGATTGGCAAAGTTGAGGCATACAAAATCGGCATCCCCTTTTTTAAGTTCGGGAATAATGGCATCACGGATATCATATGCGCTCATCTCAGGTTGAAGATCGTACGTTGCTACTTTCGGGGAAGGACATAGAATGCGTTCTTCACCTTCAAATGGTTCCTCCCGTCCTCCGTTGAAGAAGAAGGTTACGTGCGGATATTTTTCCGTCTCGGCGATGCGTATTTGCTTTTTGCCGTTTTTGGCAAGGGTCTCACCAAGAGTTTCCCTTATGTTTTCTTTGTTGAATATGATTTTGATTCCGTTGAAGGATTCATCATAGTTCGTCATGGTCACATAATACAGGTTCAGTTTGTGCATGTTCTGCTCATGGAAATCCTGCTGGCTTAATGCTTGGGTAAGCTCACGGCCTCGGTCTGTCCTAAAATTGAAGAAAATTATCACATCACCATCTTGAATCTTGGCAACCGGGGCATTGGCAGCATCCGTCATAACCAAAGGTTTAATGAACTCGTCGGTAACGCCTTCATCATAACTTTTTTGCATGGCATCGCCAATATCTTGAGTTTTTTCACCATCGGAATTTACCAGAACATCATAGGCCATTTTAACACGTTCCCAACGTTTGTCGCGATCCATGGCGTAGTATCTTCCGATTACGGTAGCCAACTTTGTCTTTTTGTCTGCGCAATAATTATCAAGGTCTACCAAAAAGCCTTTTCCGCTTTTGGGGTCCACATCACGCCCGTCGGTAAATGCATGGACGTAAGAATTTTGCACACCGCTTTCGTCAGCAGCTTTTATGAGTGCTTTTAGGTGGTCTATATGGCTATGTACGCCACCATCGCTCACCAATCCCAAAAAGTGTACCGGTTTATTATTGGTCTTGGCGTAGTCAAAAGCGTCTTTGAGTACTGTTTCGTTTTTTAAGGTATCTTCTTTTACGGCTTTGTTGATTTTGGCCAAATCTTGGTACACAATTCTCCCCGCACCAAGGTTCATGTGTCCTACCTCGCTGTTTCCCATTTGTCCTTCAGGCAGACCAACGTTCATTCCGTCGGTGTGAAGGTCGGCATCAGGATATTTGGTATAGAGTGAATCAATGAATGGTGTGTTGGCTTTTTCAATGGCCGAAACTTTTGGATCTGGGGATTTTCCCCAGCCGTCCAAAATCATAAGAATAACCTTTTTGTTCATAGTAACATATTGTACCACAAAAATAAAATGTTCTCCTTGGATGCCCTAGCTTTTTGTTAAAATTCTAATTATGAAGTTGTTAATTATTTTATGTTAAAATTGAGGAGTTGTTAAAAATAAGTTATTTAACTGTTAATCGTGTAACATCCTCTGTTCTGGGAAGTCTATTTTTATAACAAGTAAATTCATTAATCAAAAACAATCATCATGAAAAAAACAATTTTCACAGTGGCTGCATTTTCCATGTTGGCCCTAAGCGGCGTTTCTGCCAACGAACTCAAAACAAATGATTTTGGAACAAATTATGAAATGGTAAGCCCCGATGAGCTCAGTACTTTTTGCAAGGCGGTAATGCAGGGCGATGTGGAAGCCGTTAAAAAATTCATTGAACTGGGGGAGGATGTCAACCAAAAATCTTTGGGGAAAGCTCCTATCCATTATGCCGCCCGTTACAACAAAGCTGAAGTTTTAAAATTACTTATTGCAAATGGTGCTGACCTAAAAAAGCGCTGTGATGGCGGCATGACTGCCATGAAGTATGCGGAATTGTCCAACGCAACAGAGGCACAAGCCGTGTTGGAAGCTGCTATGAAAAAATAGAAAAGGAGTTTATTCGTCTAACAAAAAGGCCCCAACAGTTTGTTGGGGCCTTTTTTCATTTCACAAATTTTAGTGTCCTTGCAAAAGAGTGTGTCTCGCGGCTTAGAATTCAAAGCCAGTAAAAGCTCTGTATAAAAATGCATATACAGCCAATAAAAACATGGCCGCACAAAATATAGAGTATCCCTTCAAAAAGAATACCACAAAGCTAGGTTTGCAATCGTCAAATGCCTCTAAATAGAGATCTTTAAAGTGTAATAGTGTTCCCATATGTTCTCTCTTTTTATAGCATAAAAGATCAAGAGAACGTAGGTAGGATTCGGGTTCATTCAAAGATACGGAAATAAAGACAAAGCACTTTTTTAATCGATGAACAGCCGATTCTATCGACCTGAATATTTATCGATGGATTCCTTGATTTTTTCGATCCTGTTCTCGGGATCGGGGTGTGTGCTCTGGAACTCGGGAACCCTGTTTGGCCCTGCGGCCGCCTTAAGTATTTTCATCACCTCTATCATCTCGTTTGGGTCGTAACCGGATTCGATCATGAACCATACGCCAAGATCATCGCTCTCCAGTTCGTCGCCCCTACCATTGGTCAAAAGGGTGTTCTGGCCAATTCCTGCAACTACACTGCCCATGTCACCACCTACCGATGCCCCTGTGGCCAAAGTTTGCCAAAAACTGCTTTCGGCAATACGTTCCGCAGAGTGCCTGCCGATCACATGGCCTATTTCGTGGCCCAGTACGCCGGCCAACTGTGCTTCGTTGAGCTGGGAGAACAGGGCATAGGTGATAAATATTTGTCCGCCCGGCAAAGCAAAGGCATTAATGGTACGGTCGTCCGCCAACAGATGGAACTCATAGCGATAAGGGGTCTCGCTGGCCACACTGTTCTGGACCAGTTTGTTGCCGACCTTGTCCACTAAATTTTGAAGACGTTCATCCGGATAGAGGCCACCGTGCTGTTGTGCCATTTCGGGAGCGCTTTGCAGCCCAATGGCAATTTCCTGCTCTGCGGTCATGTCGATGTTCTGGGTTCGCCCGGTATAGGGATTTTCTTCTTGGTTACTGCATCGGCGTATAAAAGCAAATGCCACAATGGCCAAACCGATAAGGATACGTATCCTCCAACTTCCTCTTCTCATGGTGTAGTGTTCTTGTTAGTTGAAGATACGAAAAAACAGTTATAGCAATACCGGGTTGATGTCCAAAATATTGTCCTGAATATACGTTTTTATGAACCCTGCCGTAAAGTGTTGGCTGCCCAAGAAACTTTCTTCCTGCAACAACTTTAGGATATTGAGTTTTCTATAGGCCGTTAGCATGGGAATGGAAATGGGCGCATAGCTGTAGTGCCAAGGTTCGTATTTAAAGCCCCTTCTTCTGGGGTTGTTGGTATAGACGAGATAGAACCCGTATTTGGTCGAGTTTTCGTCCAACCAAAGTTTGAAGCCTTCGTAAGGACCGCCCGCTTCAAATTTTTCGGGGACCAGTACGTCGCCCGAAGACTTTGGGAAGCCATCTATTATATCGATATCCGTGCCCCAATGGTGCCTACTGGTTCCGGGAATCGTGGAATATTCTATGATTTTTTCAATGGCATCGAACGGGGACATGCCCAAATCCTCCGTGTAGTTCAGGTATTTGCGTTCCCAAATGCGCTGTTGATGATAGTAATCGCGAAAGCTGGACACCATTTTAATATCAAAACCAGCAGAATAGGCCGCTTTTTTCATTTCCAAAAAGGAGGTGTAGGCTTCTTCCCGTAAATTGATGCCTTCACCAAAGAGTTGTATGTCCGCTTTGCCCATGAGCTCCTCGGTCGAGTATTTGGGTTCGGCGAAATAGGGAAATATAGGTGGAAGGGCACAGGCCATGCCCGATACCGCGGTATTTTTTAAAAAGCTCCTTCTTTTCATGAAACAAATTTTGCCCCAAGTTAAGAAGTATTTTTAATTCCTGCTTTTGAAAAATTCTGGAGGGAAAAGACTGATTTTTTACTTATCTAAAAATAGGAAGCCGTTATATTCCAGTCCAAGGTCGTCCAAGGTCACCAGATAAAAATAAACACCTTCCGGAAGGCCGTTGGCTGGATTGGGAACCATGCTGCCCGTGTTTGCTACGCCCCTGAACTCGTTGGTATAGTTTATCTTTTCAAAAACCTTTTGCCCGTAGCGGTTAAAAATACGCAAACTGTTGTTCGGTGATTCTTCCATGCCATCGATGACCAAATAGTCGTTGACGCCGTCACCGTTCGGGCTCAAAAAATAATTGCCCAACGTGGGATTGTTCACGGCAAAAGTATCTGTCGGAAGTGGAACCGTACCAAAGGTAATGGCCGCATAATCGTTGGGCACAAAGGTCTCCGAGGTCACAAAACCATTGGTGATATCGCCACTATAGGCGGTGTTCCCGATAACTACCCACTGGTTGGACGATTTGTTCCAGCCCACTACGATAATGGACTCCACCGTGGCGTTCGGAATGGTGATCAAGCTGCTACGGGTGTTCCATGAAATGGTGACCTGCACGGGCACATTGCCCTGCAGTACCCAGAATTCCCTATCGGTAACCGTACCAATATTGTTTACCTTTTCCTCTACATCAAAAGTTTGTGAAAGGGAAATGGGAGCCGAAGGGTTCTCAAAAAAATAGGCGCAAATGGCCCGTGGTACACTGCCCTGGGCATTGAAGGTCAACGGGCGAAGCTGTTCCTCGTCGCCAACGGGAAAGGAAAATACGTTGCGGTTGTTCACTTCGGCAAAGCCGGTTACTTTGGAATCGTCGCTCTGCCCACCAAAAAAGCCGTCTTCCATAAAGTTTAGGTTGACCGTTGGCGTGGTGGTCGGCGTTAAAAAATCGCCGAGTATAAAATTGACGTTGTTCCGCACCATCAGCGGGATCTCCAAAAACACATTGTTGTCCATCAAGATCTCCGTATCCCAAAAAGTGGGGGGTATGCTCCCTGTGACCGTAATGGGGCGATTGCCATAAAAACCGACCAGCCCAGTGGTTTGGTCAAAGTTGGCATCGTTGATCAAATTGGTATGCAGGCCCACTTGGGCATCGTTGTGCACGGTAAAATTGCCACTGTTGTACAGCCCTTCTTGGGCAAAGGCAACGTTGACCGAAAACAAAAACGCTATGTGGAGGAAGGGTTTCAAGGGTTAATTCTGGGAGTTTTTCAATAAGAGCGCTTTGATTTCCTTCATTTCTGCCTTTAAGGAATCTACTTCCTGTGTAAGTTTTTGATTGTCCGATTGGAGTGTTTCAATTTTTTTCTCCTGTTCAATGGTATGAAGAAAAAGTTCCTCGATTTTTTCGAGGTGAGCCATTGAAGATTTGGTTAAATGGTACTTTCCTTCAGATTTAACTTCATAAGCCGACTTAATTCCTGGTAAGTGATTATTGTCCTTAATGAATCTCTCTATTTCCTCAAGACTTTTAAACTCATATTCATTATTCAAGCTGGAATACCCGTTAAAATATTTTTGGAAAACAAAATCTGGTGTTAGATCGATGAAGTCACCTGTAGTAGTTACATCGGTATTAAATATGGGATTTATTTTACTTCCCTCAATACCAGCTCCAGCGGCAATATTTGAATTGTCAATCACTCCTGTTCCAATTACTGTTGCATTGATTGGCCCGGTTACATCACCATTTAGGTTTGTTGTTGAGATTTCATTTGCCCCATTAATAGTTATTCCCAAACCTGCCGTATAGACGATGTTGTCTGGGACATCAATAGTAAAATTAGGATATGTACCACCTATCGTCACATTTCCATTCCCACCATCAGCAAGCGTGACAGTTTGGTCTGGAGCATCATTAGTGATAAGGAAGTCTTGCCCAATCTGTGAGACAGATAGTCCAAACCCAGTTGATGTGACATTTTGAATTTCATTCAAAGGGTCGAAATCTCCATCTTCGATATTAATAATGGTACCTGTTCCACCAGATATTAAAAGTTCAACTGATTCATTTGGCGTTCCTCCTCCACCAATACTCAAGTCTTGTTCGTCGGTATTGATGTAACTGCTAAGATCAATAGGGGTGGGTGTTGGGTCTCCTGTTAGGGTAAGCATATCCCCTGTGAGTTCCAAATCTTGCTCATCTGTGTTGTCGAGATAA